>NZ_JAZBJZ010000069.1:0-27658 GCF_036349135.1 Tumidithrix elongata BACA0141 | reverse complement strand
CCTTTTTTCTTGATTTTTATTCTCTTTTGGGTTCTCATGAATAATGTAGGCTAGATCTGCCCTAGTATACAATGACAAAGTAATATGAAGAATTTGTGAGATTAATGATTTCTTTGATCAAGAACAAGTTGACTAGACCTCATAAAACCCTTCTTCTTCTCCCATCTGGATCAATTCATCTAGAAGTTCCTTTCTTTCACTATCTCTTGATTTTTTGTAGTCAACAACATCCTGAAGTCGAATACGATGATGTGTTCCTACTTTTTGACTAGAAATTACACGGTCTTGTAGTAAGCCCATAAAAAAGGGTCGGGAAACATTTAAAATATCTGCTGCCTGTTGAGGTGTTAACTCACAATCGCTAGGTAGAATGGATATCTTTTTCCCAGATGCCATAAGCTGAACGGCTTTCTGAAGTACAGCAAAAACAGCTTCAGGTATTGCAACTTCCTGTCCATCACTGCCGACCAACTTTGGCATTACAGAATTATTTTCAAGTTGCTTTTGCAAACTCTTTGCAGAAGCAACTTCCTGTAAATATTTATCATTTACAAGATTGAAAGATGTGCGTTTTATCATAATTTCAGCCTCCAAGCAAAGGCAAAAGGCATTTATATGGTTATCCCAATTTCAAGTGGATTTGTAACAGATCTAGATTTGAGGTTTACACTATACGCGTTTTTCCCAAAAGATATGTCGCAGTTTTTTGAAAATAGGTACTACTTGTAAGACAAGCTTAAAATGGTGCGTAGAATCTCAAAGGATTTGCACTTTCTTAGCCCTGTCAGTCCACTACTTAAAGACTGTCAGCTATTGCTACTAAATATTGTAGCAGTATCTGCAATAATTGCAACAATTGCAATAACTGTAACAACTAAATATAGTAACAATATGTGGAATAACTGAAACCAATTGCAAGCTTTATCAAAGTCTCCTGAATGAGTAGCCCCACTAAGACATCGATCGCTGGTCGATCGCTTTCTGTCTCAAATAATGATCACAGATCGTAATGGCTACCATAGCTTCTACCATCGGCACGGCACGGGGTAAAACACAGGGATCGTGGCGACCTTTGGCAATTAGCGTCGTTTCTTCACCGCCAACCGTTACAGTTTTTTGCTCTTGCATAATCGTAGCCGTGGGCTTAAACGCCACTCGGATGATGATGTCTTCGCCATTGGAAATGCCGCCTTGGATGCCACCCGAGCGATTGGTGCGCGTGCGGAAGCGCTCGCCTTCCATATAAAACTCATCGTTGTGCTCTCTTCCGGTCAGGAGGGTTCCGTCAAAACCTGAGCCAATTTCAAAGCCCTTGGATGCGGGGAGAGACATGACTGCTTTAGCAAGATCGGCTTCTAATTTGTCGAATACGGGATCGCCCAAGCCGACTGGAACTTGACGTGCCACACATTCCACAACACCGCCCACTGAGTTGCCATCCCGACGCACCAAATCGATCAGATCGATCATCTTTTCTGCCATATCGGCATTGGGACAGCGCACAATATTACTTTCGACCTGTTCTAGGGTCACTGTATTGGGATCGATCGCAGCTTCTAAATCCTTAATTCGCTTGACATAGGCAATAATTTCTACGCCTGCGACTTGCTGGAGAATTTTCTTGGCGATCGCACCTGCGGCAACCCGACCAATCGTTTCTCTTGCCGAAGATCGTCCGCCCCCCTGCCAATTGCGAATTCCATATTTGGCTTGATAGGTGGCATCGGCGTGAGAAGGACGGAATTTGTCTGCCATCTCGTTATAGTCTTGGCTGCGCGCATCTTTGTTCCGCACGAGAATTGAGATCGGAGTTCCTGTAGTTTTGCCTTCAAACACACCAGAGAGAATTTCGCAGCGATCGTCCTCTTTGCGAGGTGTGGTGATTTTGCTCTGCCCCGGCTTGCGGCGATCGAGATCGACCTGAATTTCTGCTTCGCTAATTTCAATGCGTGGCGGACAACCATCAATGACGACCCCCACGCCGCCACCATGCGATTCACCAAATGTTGTAATCCGAAATAAATACCCGAACGTACTGCCCATACTTAAGAATTTTAGTCATGCCAATAAAGCAGCACCCAAGACTGGAATACTACTTGCCTAAGCTTATCAGTATTCCGAGCCTTAGTATCCCCCTAGCCAAAGCTACAATTACCATAGAGAATTTTGCTCGATGATTTGTTTGCCTTCTCCTTGCAGATAGTTGAGAAATGCATTGGAAACCACCGATAGCTGTTTGCTGGCGAGGTGCATCACATGCCAATGACACTGAATCGGAAAGCCTTGCACATCTAGAACTGCCAACTGTCCCGTTGCTCCCTCTAGGGCGACTGTGTGGCGCGAGAGAATCGATATGCCTAAGCCCCCCGCGATCGCTTGCTTGATTGCCTCATTGCTAGCCAGTTCTAACTTGATCTTAAAATCAGTTTTATGCTCGTCAAATAGTTTCTGGACAAACCTTCGCGTGCCTGAGCCGGACTCGCGCATGATAAATGCCTCATCCGCCAACCGTTGCAAGGGAATGTTAGTCTCGTGGGCAAGGGGATGATTGCTGGCAGCCAAAACTACCAAAGGATTCTCTAAGAATGGATAGGAGGTAATATCTATGTCTGTAGGTAACTGGCTGAGAATGTATAGATCGTCTTTGTTTTCCGTGAGGCGATCGATAATGCCATTGTGATTGGTGACTTTTAGAGAAACATCGATCCCCGGATAGCGTTGGCAAAATGGCCCCAGCAATCTAGGAATGACATACTTTGCTGTAGTAACTACGGCAATTTTTAGATGCCCCTGTTTTAAACCCTTCATATCGGCTACGGTCATCTCATATTGAGACAGCTTTGTGAAGATTTCTTGACAGGTACTAAAAAGCTCCTTACCCGCATTGGTGAGAAATAGTCGTTTGCCCACCTGCTCGAACAACGGAATTCCTATCACTTTTGTCAGTTGCTTGATTTGCATCGATACTGTGGGCTGCGTGAGATATAACTCCTCAGCGGCACGAGTATAGCTGCCATGACGGGCAGCAACCTCAAACACCTGAAGTTGATGCAGGGTAATTTGATTAGAAAGATGCGTGTCTAGCAAGCGATGAGCCATAAATTTGCGATCTCAAGGATCTGAACTCTAGGTATAGATATTTGTCTATGAAAATTATACTAAATAATAGCCTTATGTCTATGATTTTTTAAATAATCATCAACTTCAATAAATAATCCCCGCAAGTGAGCTGAACTACTGCCGAATGCGATCGCATTCCTGTAGGATGGCGTGAGCATAAGCTTTTATTCCCCACCTAAGTGTCTATGATGCGACGGTTTAAGCACCTATTTTCCCAATTCCTCAGTTCGACAAGCGACCAAAATTTTCTACGCTTCATTCACCTGATCGAAAATCTTGTCTCTAAGGTTTTGGCGATCGCCATGATTGTCGTGATTTTATTTGCCGTGATCGATTTAGGGCGCTTTCTGATTAACGATCTTCAGACTGGCAATGACGTACCTTTGCTAAAGCACTTAATTGAAATTTTTGGGCTATTTTTAAATATTTTGGTTGCCCTAGAGATTTTAGAAAATATTGCAGCCTATCTACGCAACCACGCGATTCAATTGGAGTTGGTCATTATTACAGCCTTAACGGCTGTCGCTCGGAAAATTATTATCTATGATAGTAAAGAGGCAGGTGGTGACTATAGTGGACTAGCTTTTGCGATTCTCTCACTCTCGATCAGCTATTGGATCGTACGTCATGTCAATCACAGCCAGCCCAAGGAGTAGTCACCTGAACTGAACGCTACAAACGAGAAGTCTTAATCACAAAGCTTGCCTATCCTTAGAGACTGAGTTAGAGGTTGTGGTGTTAAAATCAATAGTAAATTTTTGATTTATAGGAATATTTTTTGTATGACACCTTCTTTAGCAAATTTACTCTGGAGCCTACTATGGGGAACAGTCATTGTCGTTATTCCCGCCACAGTTGCCTTACTTTGGATTAGCCAAAAAGATAAAGTAGTGCGACGCGGTTAAGATCGGGGGCTTCGATACGGGAGACCCAGGGGCTAGAATCTTAGGTTGAGATTGCTTAACCAAGTGCTAAAACCAGTCACCGTATCGATAAGCCCAAAAGCGTTATGGAAGGGTTAGGGTATACTTTGGTTACAGTTCTGCGTCATAACAGGTAGTGGCTACAACATATGCAGGTATTAGGAGACATCAAGCACCATGATTAACATAGGTGGGAATCCACTGATGATCATCTTGGCTATCGTTGCTGCTCTGGGCGGTGTGGGACTTTATTTTGTCCGCAATTTCCGACCTGAGTTAGCAAGAGACCACGATATCTTCTTCTCGGCGATCGCCCTTGTGTACGGCATTATTTTGTTGGCCTTTAATTTCCGCATGGAAATTACTACGCAGTTGGCTCAGGTCTTAGTCGTAGGATTTGCAGGTTGGTTTGCTGTCGAATCTTTAGTTCTACGGCAGGCACTAGCAAGTCAAGCCAGACGGTCATCAACCCCTAGCCCTGTAATGGACATGGATGACGATCCAATTGGTTCTGATTACCGCGTTGAAATCGACCCATCCCGTGAAATTTCTCCTCGACGCGATCGCACGACTCGCCGTATGCGTGGCTCAGCTCCTAGCGATTCAACCTCAGAGTTAAGAGGAGATGTCGAACAAGACCGTCGCACCAAACGGTCGAGGCGAGGGAATGAGCCCGTCATCGATATTGATGAGGATGATATTCGTCCTGTTAACCCTAAGCGACGTCCTCGACCCAGCTCTGATGTTAAGAACGGTCGCGATAGCCGTGATAACAACCTAGGTAGTGAAAGTGATGACGAAAATCGCGGTACTTCATCGGCAAGAAGGAGACGACCTACTTCTAAACCTACAAGTTCTATTCCCGATCCCGAAGCGAATGACTTTGATGATTTTTAACCCATTGAGTAGACTTAGCTTTTTTATAAAGTTTAAGTCTAGACGTTTAAGCACCTCTATGAATTGACTGCTATAAAACCCTTACTAGGGGCTGAGATCTAATTGTGAGCTACTGCGTCAACCCTACCTGCCCTCATCCAGAAAACGCACTCCAAGATCTTGTGTGTGCCGCTTGTGGTCATGCTTTGAGATTACGCGATCGCTATCGTGCCAGTCGTCCTTTAGGGAAAGGCGGATTTGGCGCAACCTTTTTAGCTGCTGATGAAGGACTGCCGGGCAATCCCTCCTGTGTAATTAAACAGCTACGTCCCAATACCCAGTCTGCCAGCGTGTTAAAGATGGCACGGGAGCTATTTGAGCGCGAAGCAACAACTCTAGGGAGAATAGGAAATCATCCACAAATTCCGCGCCTACTCGACTACTTTGAAGAACAAAGTAACTTTTATCTGGTTCAAGAGTACGTTGAAGGAGAAACCCTCAAGCAAGAATACGAAAGACGCGGGGTTTTTAACGAGACTGAAATTCGCAAGGTCTTAACAGAGATTTTACCTGCGCTTGGGTTTATGCATAATAATGGCGTAATCCATCGCGATATTAAGCCCGCCAACATTATTCGACGCCGACAAGATGGACAGCTTGTCTTAATTGATTTTGGAGCTGTGTCTAGTCAGGTCAATAAAACGACGATTGACGAGGATGATGAAGATCCGAGCGGGTTATTGACCAACTTTGCCATTGGTACACCAGGGTTTGCTCCACCCGAACAAATGGCAATGCGCCCCGTCTTTTCGAGTGATATCTACGCCACTGCCATGTGCTGTATGTATCTGATGACGGGGCGATCGCCAAAAGATTTTCCCCACGATCCCTTTACTGGCGAAATTAACTGGAAATCGCAGGTACAGGTCAGCGAGAATCTCAAAGCTGTATTTGACAAGATGCTACAGCAAGCTGTAACCCAGCGATTCCGTTCTGCGGCTGAAGTCCTTGCAGCGATCGATACCAAGCCTGCCCAAGCTCCAGACGCTGGTGCAATGCAGTCTATATCCTCAGGCAGTCAATATCAGTCGGCTACGCAGCCCAAGCCCAGTCCGCCCAACTCGCGTATTCAAGCAGGAGTTCGATCCAGCACTGCAAACACGGACTTTGGTAGTGGAATGTTTACTACCGCCGATAATACGCGCTCCCAAGCAAAAACTGGCGATTTAAAGGGAGGTAGACGGGTAATTGTTGAGTATGGTCACGGCAAGCGCAATTTTACAAACCAAGAACTCAGTAAAGTTTCCCTTGGCAGTGCCTCTTTGGCAGGAATTGTCATGAGTCGTTCTAAATTGGTCGAAGCCGATCTCTGTCATGCCGATTTGACCAATGCTAGCTTTCAGGGTGCAAACATGGCGCAGGCAAAGCTGAGTGGGACAAATCTCAGGGATGCCAAGATGCAACGGGTAATTTTATTTAAAGCCGATCTTGGTAGTGCGTCTTTAATTCAAGCGGATTTGCGAGAGGCGAACCTGCAATCTGCCTATATGAGCAAGACCGATCTAACGGGAGCCAATTTGAGCGGTGCTAACTTGAAAGGGGCTTATATGACCCAAGCAAACTTAAGAGGGACAAACCTCTGTGGAGCCGACTTAAAGGGAGCAAAGGTTTCCGATGAGCAATTAGCAGTAGCAAAAACCAATTGGGCTACAATTCGTCCTGATGGCTCTAAGCGACTGTTTTAAGTTGTTATAGCAATCAGGCTTGGTTCATAAGCAATTTCTTCTCTGAATAGCGCCGTAGATACTGTCGCAAATTACCCAGCGCTGATTAGCATGGTCTATTTTCTGACTTAGCTCGCTGTGTTTAAAAGCTTTGGGGGTGAGCATGCTGCTAGTGTTGAATTGCTAGCTGTAGGTCTTTTAATTTGGGACGTAGGATGTTAAGCGCGATCGCACGGTGACTGATCTGGGCTTTGATATAACTGGGCATTTCCCCAAAGCTTTTGCCCTGTTCTGGGACAAAAAAAATCGGATCGTAGCCAAAGCCGTTATCGCCTTGAGGTACGTGTAGAATTTCACCTTTGCAAACCCCGATCGCCTCCGCAATGATGTTGCCATCGGGTGTAGCCACAGCGATCGCGCAGACAAACTGAGCCTCGCGATTGGGATTGTCGTCAAGTTCTTGCAAAATGCGATTAATCCGATCTCTGTCGCTGCTGCCATAACGTGCCGAAAACACGCCCGGAGCTCCTCCCAACGCCATTACCTCTAAACCCGAATCATCAGCAAGCGCCCATTCCCCTGTAGCGATCGCGACTTGAGAGGCTTTGAGGTGGGCATTGGCTAAAAATGTCTCGCCTGTTTCTTCAACATCCAGTTCATCGGGCTTAGGCAACAACTCAAATCCCAGGTCAGCCAAATATTCTCGAAATTCGGCGACTTTACCATGATTACCACTGGCGATGACTAATTTTTTTAATGTTGTGGCTTTGATCGTCATAAATTTATGAATTCTATTTTTTAAAGGTAGGGCTAAGATCGTCTCGACCCTTTTAAAGTTTTTGTGTGGCTTTTGATTCTGCTTTTGATTCTATTGTCGGACAAATCCAAGCGATCGCTCTATTAAAGGCAGCGATTAAATACGATCGGATTGCCCCTGCCTATCTGTTTACTGGAGCCAATGGCATTGGTCGCAGCCTTACAGCCTTAGCCTTTGCCCAGACCCTGATACAGAATACAGGTTTACATGCTGCCTCGAACGCCCATAAATCTAGTCAAAGGGTCAGCGATCGCAATCATCCTGATGTTTTATGGGTAGAACCCACCTATCTCGACAAAGGTAAAATGCTGACGGCAAAAGAGGCAGAGGAGGCTGGTTTAAAGCGTCGGGCTTCTCCACAGGTGCGGCTAGAGCAAATTCGAGATATTACTGATTTTTTGAGCCATGCACCTTTAGAGAGCAAGCGATCGGTGGTGATCGTTCAAGAGGCACAGACGATGGCAGAAGCTGCCGCCAATGGTCTGCTCAAAACTTTAGAGGAACCAGGACGAGCCACGATTATTCTGATTGTCCCCGATGCCAGTGCAATTTTGCCGACGTTGGTTTCGCGCTGTCAACGCATTCCCTTTTATCGCCTCGATCGCGCCTCTTTGTTAGAGGTTTTAAGCAGGGTGGGATATGCCGAGATACCAGAACAAATTGTGGCGTTGGCGCAGGGTTCCCCAGGGGAAGCGATCGCGGCTTACGAACAATTTCAAGCAATTCCGCCCCAGATTTTAGCCACAACCGAAAGTCTGCCCCCCGATGCCAAAACTGCGATGGCGATCGCCAAGCAAATTACCAAAGACCTCGATGTCGAGTCGCAACTATGGTTAATTGACTATCTGCAAAACCACTATTGGCGATCGCAAGGTCGTTCTCAAGTCGTGAAATCTCTAGAAGAAGCGAAGCATTTATTGGCTGGTTACGTGCAACCACGTCTAGTTTGGGAAGTGACGCTTTTACAAATGGCTGGCAAACTGCAAGGGATATAATTACTCCAGTAACCAAGCAAACAAATCTTTGGTTGTAAATTTTAGCTCACTGGCAAATGCTGGCATTGGGAGAACTTGATCGGGGTCACCAAATACTTCTGTTTCTTGTTTTGGGCGATAGATAAATGTGATACCAATTTAATGGCTGAAAGCAACAGATAGGAAACGCAAGACACTGTGCTTCTTAACGACATGCTAGATCTGTTCTACTTGGTCTTTAAATTGGTATCACTCAAAGTCCATACTCAGGTAAAAGCATTTAGTTGAATTTGGCAGTGGGTAGATGATTTCCAATATATCCAATGAGTATTTTTCTTGACTGTTCTGGGTAGAAATGAATACGCCAAGCTAGAGGGGTAAGTCGAACATGCCAGCTAAAAATACGTTTCTGATCATCAGGACAGATAAAGGTTCGCTCTTGTGAATATTGTTGCAACGTAGCCTCACTTTCAGGTGTGGCTTTACAAGCTAACTTGTTGGAATCAAAGCCACCTTCTGTCCAATTTTCCGCATATTTTTGCAACTCAAGTAATCTGTTTTTCACAGGATTTAGCATAGAATTGCCAATAGATAAACTTTGTAGCTGTTTTTCAACGGAAGCACAAAATTGAAGATTTGGAAATAATTTCTCTTTTTGATTCCATAAATCTCTCCCATCGATATTGCCATAAACATGGTTTTTGATCCACTCGACGTGATCTTGTATATGCTCTTTACGACTTGCATGAACAATCGTTATTTTTGCGTCATCTTCATCAATGGAGATAGCATCTAAATCTAAATAACTGCAATCCCAACAACTTGCTGAGGTTACACTCACTGAAATAACATCAAGTAGATGGGCAATGCCGAGTCCAATAGCTAGTTTTCCCTGATATCGAAATTCACAAGAACCAATATTATTTTCAATGGAATGAACTTCATCAGACTCTAGAATACCTTCAGAAAAAGGTGCTTTTGTAGTGAGGGATCTAATAAATCGCCGTTCTTCACGATCTACTGAATTATCGTTTAACCATTGACGTAGAGCATAGTTAGACGTAAGGAAAGTTGAATGGAAATCGTAGTAGGAACGCAAAATAGCTTGACTTTTAGTCTGAGCATTGATCGATCTCACAGTTTGGATAAGATTAGTCATCCATTGCCGAGCAATCGCTCGATCAGAAGCAGGCGTTTCTAAAGACAACTCGTTTAAGACTATATCTAGAGCCATATTTCACACCTGTGCAGGCTCCAATAAAGCATCCAAACTTTTATCCCATTCATCAAAGAAACCATCAGGCCATTGGTCGATACGACCATTGCGATCAATCTTAGGCGAAGAAACTTTGCTGGAAGCCTGTCCATTTTGCTCAATACGTTGGAAAAAATGTAGACAGACATCATCTGGCTTAATTTTACCGCTATGAACTGCAAGGCGAATTCCATTTAGGACATGATCGCTATGAGTCTCTACGATAACTTGAACGCCACAATTAGCTGCGAGTGCTAATAAATTTCCCATCATAGCTTGCCCTTTGGGATGAAGATGAGCCTCTGGATTCTCAAGGACAATGAGCGTACCTGCTGGTGCAGATAATATAGCAATAAGAATTGGAAGTGTATATGTAATGCCAAATCCAACATTCGTGGCTCGGTAGGGGTTACTCAGTCCGTAGGAATATTGCAAACTCACTAAACCCATGTCTGGACTCACCTTTCTCTCAATTTTTGTCCCTGGACTCACCTCTCCCATCCAAGCTCTAACCTGTTCAATTAAGCTATTTGATTTAGCTTTTGGATGACTGAGTGATAGATTTGGAATATCCTCATCTCTATAAACTGATAGAAAGTGTGCAGCATATTCACCTCTAGTTCCAATTTGCTTGAGTTGCCGCACTTGAAATTCTGAGGTTTCAAAAAATGGACGAGGACCAATTCGTTCGGCAGTAAGGTAATGAAAGGAGTTTTCAAACAGGCTTGTATTGTAGATTTCAGATATTGTAGGTTGTGAGTTTAAACTCAATACATCGGCGATTCCATCGTAATTAAATAGCCATTGCCCCTTTTTACCGTCTTCCCAAGTGACTTCAAAGCCTATTTGATCTTCCACTGCGCCTTCAAATAGTGCATCTTGTGCAGTGCCAATAGCAACTAAATCACCATTAAGTGCCAATCCAAAATCTGGGAGAAGACCTTGATGATATGATTGTCGCAATAATAGTAGTGATTGAATAAAAGAAGATTTTCCAGAACTGTTTAGCCCAGTTAAAAGTGTTATATTTTCTAATTTTAGGACTTCTTTCTCAAAACATTTAAAACTTCTTAGTTCTACTAGATTAATCATTTTGAATTAACAGCTTTTAAATTGTATACTAAGGTTTTAGTTAATATTTAAGACTTTATCAATCAACTCTTTGATTTTACTGAAACGATATTTCACTCTTCCTATAGATCCTGTCCCTTCAGAAATGGAATCTATAAAACTACGATCTCCATTAAGCTTAATGAATTCATCTATGAGAATATCTTTTTTGAGTTTTAGTAATTCGATTTGGTCATAATTTAAAGAACTTAGATTTACAGACCAAGATTCAAAAAGGGCTTTATTGAAAGGCATTCTTCTAGCACTTATATCAGAACGTTTACGAAAGGCTTCATTTCCAAAGATATCTGTTGCAGCAGACATAGCTTTTGAAAAACTGCTTTCTAAATCATCAAAATGTTTATCTGACATGTTGTTCATTGTTTTCATTGCATTATTTAAAAATGTATCAAGATCAGTGGCATTGTATTGTAAAAAATAAGTGATTTTAAATGCTAGAAAGCGCAAAACTGTCTCGCGTGCTGCCATACGTTTATCTGGAATAGCATTTGCTGTTGCATTCTTGAATTCTTCAGACTTAGCAAGTTTTTCTAGGAATTTTGTTGCTTTCCCTTGATTGATTGCATGTCGTATTTCTTGAGGTGATAAAGGTAATCCACCAGTGTTAATTCGTCTAAAGATGTTGAATTTTAGTTCTTCTGGAGTTCCCTTTTCAATCAAATAAATTGTGATTTGAGTTTCACTGATTCTTCGTTGATAGTTCCTTGGGATTTCATCGTAAGACTTATCATTAAACTGGGTGAGAAATTCTAGTTTCGACAATCGAAATGCATCTTTTTTATCTAACACAAAATGTTTAATTGCAGTTAATCTTTGCTGTCCATCTATAACTATCCATCTATTATCATCGGTTGCATCTATATAAAATGCTGGTAATGGAATGCGGATAAGCATAGACTCAATTAGCCTGCTTTTCGCTACATCATTCCAAATATTAGACTCGCGTTGAAAGTCAGGAGATAATTCAATTTCCCCAAACTTAATTCTATTGAGAACTAAATCAATCGTTATTTGCCTTGCATCGATTTTGATTTTAGTAGGATCGAACGGTTCAATAATTTCTTCTTCTTCTTCTGTTTCAATATCCATAACCATAACCTCATTATCCTCAAAAATTTGATTTTGCTTATAATAATTTTTAGAGCTTTCAGGTGTTTGGTTGATTGTATTCATAACAACGTGTACATTTTTTCAATCACATCAAGGTTTGATTCCCCGTTCCTTGTGACATAAGTAATTGGCAAGAAAAACTGGAATTTAATACCCCTTCTGCTTGCGGCGGGGTCGTTCATTTGATAATTTTAACACCTCTGCATTGGTCAATATCCTATGTCAGAGATCGTGAGATCGTTTCAGAAATATAATTTTACCGAACTTTTAGCCAATCAAACAATTGCCCAAGCGTCAATTGTAGTTCGGAAGCAATGTTGGGAACAGCTAGAACTTGCTCTGATTTGTCGATCGCGATCGGCTGCTGTTTCGGTTTGTAGATCATCACCAAACGTTCGGCGGGGTCGATCAACCAACCCATTTGAGAGCCGAGATCGAGGCAATATAGGAGATTAACCACGACTCGATTTACAGATTGGTCGGGACTGAGGATTTCGATCGCCCAATCAGGCGGTAAATTGAAACTATTGGCGATCGTACCGTTGGGGTGAGTAGGAATATTTCCCCAAGTAAACACTGCCACATCTGGCACTACAGAACGTCCCCCAAAAGTACAACGCAGCTCTGGTAAAGCAAGTGCAATTTTCTTATCTTCCAGTACGGCGTTAATTGCTGCGATCAGCTTCTGCTGAAGGCGACTGTGTTCTCCTTGGGGCATAGCTTTTTGAATAATTTGACCGTCAATAAATTCACTGGCTGGTTTGGTTTCAGGCAGCTTGAGGAATTCTTCTAGGGCGATCGCTTTGCTAGGTGTCTGTACCATAGGTCAACTTTCCTCAATCGGTTTTAGCAAAAGAGATAAAAAGGCTTGAATAGATAAGGCTTGGACTGTTGCACTATCTTAATCTTTTTTTAGAGGTGACATGGCAGACAAACTGCAAAGACAAAATTAAGTCGTAAAGCCAGCGATCGGTGCGATCGCTTTCAGCCTCAATTTGGGGTGATCGGATTCAATTTGACTGAGGTTCCAAGTGTTTTTAAACAGGAGCACAGGACGACCCAAACTATCTTTGACGACAAGGGTATTAAATAATCTGCCAACTTCATCTAAAGCTTCCCAACCATCTTCTACCCAACGTGCCACGGAAAAAGCAAGAGATTCCAATTGCGATTCCACACCATATTCGTTCTGTAAGCGAAACTGAACGACTTCAAACTGCAATTGTCCGACTGCACCCAAGATGGGATCTCGCTTTGCTTCATCCACCGAGTACATAATTTGAATCGCTCCTTCTTCTTGCAGTTCCGCTACACCTTTCCTAAATTGCTTGAATTTTGAGGGATTGGGATTGCGAAGGTAAGCAAAAATTTCAGGCGAAAAGCAAGGGATGCCCGCATATTGACGCTTTTTGCCAATACAAATCGTGTCCCCGATCGCAAACATACCGGGGTTATTTAAGCCAATCACATCGCCAGCATAGGCAATATCGATCGCTTCGCGATCTTGACCAAACAATTTCTGAGCGTGAGAAAGGCGAATGGACTTGCCGCTGCGCACATGGGTAACCGCCATATCCTTCTCAAACTTACCCGAGCAAACCCGCACAAAGGCAATGCGATCGCGATGCTTCGGATCCATGTTTGCCTGTAGCTTAAACACAAAGGCAGAAAACTCCTCATCTACGGGAGAGACTTCGCCAATGCTGCTGTCATGAACACCCGGCTTGAGCGCATGTTCTAAAAATGATTTGAGAAATAACTCCACACCAAAGTTGGTCATGGCACTGCCAAAAAAGATGGGCGTAATTTCACCGCGATGGAGTGCCTGTTCGTCCCACTCTGGGCCAAGGGTATCTAGTACTTCTAATTCTTCTAGAAATTTCTCGTAGAGATCTTGGTCAATATAGTCAAGAATTTGCGGATCGTCGGCAGGCAAAATCTGTACCTCGGCTTCCCGTTGCCCGTGACCGCTGCGCTTAAATAGGTGAATTGTCTTGCTGGCGCGATCGTAGACGCCCTTAAAGCGATCGCCTGTCCCAATCGGATAATTCATCACATAGGGGATTAAGCCTAGTTCTTTCTCGATTTCGTCTAAGAGTTCTAAGGGTTCGCGAGCAGGGCGATCGAGTTTGTTGATAAAGGTAAAAATGGGAAGCGATCGCATCCGACAAACTTCAAAAAGCTTGCGGGTCTGGGTTTCTAAACCCTTAGCAGCATCGACCAACATCACGGCATTATCTGCGGCTGCCAAGGTGCGATAGGTATCTTCGCTAAAATCTTTGTGCCCAGGGGTATCGAGTAAATTAACGCAACAGCCCTGATAGTTAAACTGCAAGACGGTAGAGGTAATCGAAATACCCCTCTGTTGTTCTAGCTCCATCCAGTCAGAGGTGACATGACGTTGAGATGCTCTGGCTTTCACAGCACCCGCCAAATGGATCGCTCCCCCATACAACAGCAATTTCTCAGTTAGTGTCGTTTTCCCTGCATCAGGGTGAGAAATAATTGCAAAGGTGCGTCGGAGATTAACCGCCTGTTCTAGTTCTTGCTGTAATTGACTCATAGGGAAATTATGCTGCCCTCAATGGACGGAACCAAGCCATATACCAAGATAGATCGTTTAAAAACACAAAATATGCCCAACCATAAAGCATTGGGCATGGGCGAAAAATTAAGCCAGAGCAAATGCCCTAGTTTTTTCTAGCCTTCTTTGTTGATGAAAGGTAACAGGGCAACCACTCTAGCTTGCTTGATGGCCGTGGTGAGTTGGCGCTGTTGTTTGGCAGTCAAACCAGTGATACGACGAGGCAAAATCTTGCCACGCTCGGTGATGTACTTGCGGAGCAAATCTACATCTTTATAGTCGATCGGATCTTTGGGATTGATCGGAGAAAGGCGCTTACGATAGAAGGACATAGCTATTTAATCAACGACAAGAGTGGTTATTTAATTTCTTTGTGAACGGTATGCTTGTTGCAGTGAGGGCAGAATTTCTTGAGTTCTATCCTCGCCGTCGTATTGCGACGATTTTTGGTGGTCGTGTAGCGGTTGACACCGGGCGATCGCTTATCGATATTTGTGCGACACTCGGTGCATTCCAGAGAAATAATGATGCGAACGCCTTTAGCCATTTTCCTAATTTGAAAACATTATTTGAAAGCACGGTCTTTTATTATTACATGGATATGTGCATTTTGAAATAACGTCCAAATCATCTTCGACGGCGAGGTCTTCTGGCGCGACTTGGGGGGCGCGATCGCTCTTCATAGCCGTAATCATCTTCTGGGTAACGCGTTTGCTTTTGACTGCGAGACTGACTAGGGGATTGACTGCGGGGTTGACCGCGATTGGTATTGCGGGGCTGATAGTCTAAATCGTCATCGCGTCCACCATATCGATCTTGATAGAGCTGCGTGGTGCGCTGACCGACTTGACCAAATAACTTAGATAGCTTGCGATCTAGTTCAAACCCTTTTCTAGACATAATTACAATTGTACCGCCTAAGCGATCGTGCAGCATTTGACGTTTTACGGGATCGGCGATCGCAAAGATGATATCCACCGCTAAGGGCAACCAAGCAAACACAATTAAGGTGGTGGTGAAAGTACTGAGTAAAATCACAAGCCCAAGGAAAATTACAGCCTCGCGCTTGAGCAGATCGACGATTCCAGAAGTTTTGCCGTAGTTCATATCTACGACCCGAATGCTCATCAGCCAACGCCCAAAACTCTGTCCCTGTGCTTTGCTCGACACCAAGACGCGGAATAAAAACCAAACGGGTGCAAAAATAAAAGTATTCAAAGAGCCATCGTTGTTGTTCCAGATCAATGCCTGAATCAGTTGGCTGAGAAATTCACAGGCGACAAAATCGATCAGGGTCGCACCAATGCGCTGCGGTAACTGGGCGATCGCAAGACGATTGTAAGCGGGGTCAAAGTCCATCATAAAAAGTGCGCTGCTGAATTAGAGTCGCCGATCTGCGGCAAGATATCTATGGGAAGCGATCTCCAAAAGTAAGATTGCCTCAGACTCATATTTTAGTACCCATACCCCCATCAAAAAAGTCAATGTCAAAAAAGCAAAAGTTTCCATTCTTAGTTGGTTCTAAGTGGACTGCCATGCAGGAAACTTTCGGTTGGCGGCATTTTATCGTCACCAATCGCAAGAATGAAGGCAATCTAGTCTTTGCCGAACTCAAAGCCGCTTGCGGCGGAACGCATCCCCACTCGGGGAATCGCACGGTATGTTTTTGGTTAAATGCTAAAGCCTTAAACGAGCGATCGCTCTGGTTGCCCGGCTGGCAAGCTTTAAGCGAACAACTCCCCCCTAACACAGCAGATCGAGAGGATCTCGCCTAGGCTTCATAATAATTGCTAAATGCAAAATATTGAGAAATGTAGCGTTGGTATGAGGTTATGGAGAAAAAATTAACTCCTGCCTCTAGAATTGAAAAAATAAGTTGCGAAAACTTGGATCTTTGAAATTGGCAGAAAACTTAGGAAAAAACCATGGGTGAATCAAAGCGTCGCAAAGAAGTTCTCGGAGAAGATTACGGTAAATCAGAGCCCTTAATTCCTTGGATCCCTTTTTGGACAAAGAAAAAAGCAGAACAGTTTGTCACGCTCTCTACAAAAGCTGCTTGGATCGGCATTTTTGTGATGGCGGGTTTGTGGGTAACCATTCGCTTTATTGGTCCTGCATTGGGTTGGTGGCAACTCATTGACTAAATCAATTCCTACGCCATCCCTTACAACGAAATGAGTATTACAGATTCTATTCCAGCCTTAGCTGAGCTGCCCTTTTTGCCTTACCTAGATGAAGCTGGGGGCATATCGGCAGATTTTGCTGGCAAGATCGGGGTGTATGCGATTTTCGATCGCGATCGCACCCTGCAATATGTGGGCATCTCCCGCGATATTGCGGCAAGTCTAAAACTTCATATCGTGCGCGTACCCGATCGCTGTCACTGGGTTAAAGTCACCACGGTGACCAAGCCTAGCCGTACCGTTCTCGGCGAAATGCAAGCTACTTGGTTGGGGGACAAAGTCTTAACCTCAGCAGAACAAGAGCTTTGGGATCAACCCCTAGACTGCAAAAAACAGATGACGGAGTCTGAAAAACAACTTTTAGCAGAAGCACTCAATGAAGGCGAACAGGAAAAAATTCTCAAGAATGTGGCAAGGCGTTTAGAAGAGGGAATTCTGACACAACTCAAGGCAAGGGGTATAGGCTTTGATGTGCGTTTTAACCCGAAGCTCAAAAGTGCAGGGATTTTGGATATCAAGTAATCCTCTGAAGCAGTGGAATGTACGCCGTTGAGAATTGTTTTCAGGGATTCAATTCTAAAAAGTTCTTGAAAGCTCGAAGGTCAGTAGGTGTCAGATCGAAATATTTGATAAAGGGGATTGGCAATGCACACAAATCTTCTCGATACAACCGCTAGAAAGATTGCAGTAACTTCCATCGCTGGCTATCAGCGTTATATTTCACCCCATAAGGGCTTTTCTTGCGCCCATCGGATTTTGCATGGCGGTGAGTCCTGCTCGCAATTTGTGAAGCGGGTAATTATCGAAGAAGGTGTAATGACAGCAGTCAAGGCTTCCCGTCAGCGTTTTCAAGCCTGTAAAGAAGCCAATCAAATCCTGAAAGCCCGTCGCATGGGAATCTGTAAAAAAGCTTCTATACAAACTGCGGGGCTAGCTTCCACGCTGCCTTCTACACAATCTTCTACACGGTCTTATCACCTCGCGAATATATCTCCCGAACCATCCGATCCCCCCGCAGAAATTCCAGAAGAAATTCCAGAAGTTCCTTTGGAGGGAACTGAAGCAGTAAAAGCCGCCAAAAAAGCTAATTCTTCTAATGGCTGTAATGAATGCGGCGATCTGGGTGACTGTTCTTATATAGGTTGCGATGTACTCGACGATTGCGGAAGTGGAGCGCTCAACAATTGCTCAGGCGCAGATTGCAGTGGTTGTGGGGATTGTTCGGCTTTAGATTGCTCGGGAGCAGATTGCAGCGGTTGTGGAGACTGCGGGGACTGCGGCAGTTGTAGTTGGTAGTTTACGGCGGATTTCGAGCTTGAGGATTCGCGATCGCGTTAGCACTCTAACCAACCGAAAATGCGATCGGGGGTTAGTTGCAGTGAAATTTCGTTTAAGACTGTTAGAGGCGTGTCGTCTCTAAGGAGGCGGAGAGGCTGTTCGGGTAGAAAAATCATGACTACTTTTTCTTGGCTGTCGATTAACCAACCCAGTTGAGTTCCTTCCGTAAGGCAATCCTGAATTTTTGTAATTAGTTTTGTCGTACTTTGGTCGGGAGAGAGGATCTCGATCAGCCAGTCTGGGGCACCTTGAATTGGCTCATTACCAGCAGGTATGCGACTTTGGTGAACGATCGCGATATCTGGAACAACGGAGTTTTGGCTCAAGATACAACGGAGTTCTGGAAAAGCTTCATAGGCACTATTCGTATTATCGATCGCACTGACTAAGCGTTTTTGCAACCGACTGTGGTGAAGTGTTGGCATAGGCTTTTGTAAGACTTGACCGTTGAGAAGTTCCCAAGCTGGAGATTCCTCAAGGTTGGGGAGCTTAGTAAACTCATCTAGGGTGACCGATCGCAGAGTTGCTAAAACCATAAGCCTCGTATACACTCCGAAATAAACCCAATCAATTAGATTTTACTATGTTCAGCTAATCAAGCGAACCATTTAAATCATCGTTTGATTTGCTTGGGAAAATCAGGAACTAAAAGAGAATGTGCCAATTCATTTTGGGGGCTAAAGAATTTGATTTCGCCTTGCTCGTTGCACAACCAAACTTCAAGAGCTTGAGCGGCAAAGTATAAATTTTTCTTGAACTCCATTTCATCCGAAGTGTTACCAAGGGACTTCACTTCTACACAAATTTCTGGTGCGATCGAAGCCGATACTTGATCTTGAATGATGTCAAATCTTTCCTCTGAGCACCAAACGACATCTGCAACTTTAACCCCATCTGATGTGTCGATCGCGCATTCTGGCATGACTTCTCCAGACTTCAGTAAAGATTCTAATAGACGTTGAATTCTACCTTGATAAAAAGAATGTTTGATCTTTACTGGACTCATTACAATCTGACCCCATTTATTTAACTCAATTTTGAAGGGTAAATCTTGTAATTGCTTATTGTCACAAACTTCTTCCCATCTCATATCGTTGGTTCCCTAGAGCGATTCATTTAATCCTAACCCATTTCTTAAAGCAGCTATAGAGGGAGCAATTCATGAATTGCCCCTACGCTCAAATCATTTAGGACTGCTCTACATTTCGCAATTGTTGGAACCATGTTTGGAGTAAATTCTGGCAAGAAATCTCGCAGATCCCAGCAATTACAGTTAGACGATGGAATGAGACTGGGCTATCGGGTAAGTTCGTCACAGTACGAATTGCCCCTGTTTTCGGATCGTCTGCGCCATAAATGAGGGTACTGACTCGCGCTTGGATAATTGCCCCCGCACACATGGGGCATGGTTCGAGGGTGACATAGAGACTGCACCCATTCAGATGCCAGTCCTTTAAGTTTTTAGCGGCGGCTCTTATTGCCACAATTTCAGCGTGGGCTGTGGGATCGCGATCGCGTTCCTTACGATTTTCCCCGATCCCCACCACTTGATTGCGAGCACTCACTACGATCGCCCCCACAGGAATTTCGCCTGCGGCTCCTGCTTGCTCTGCCAGTGAGATCGCCTGCTGCATCCAAGTTTGGTGTAATCCAAAATCCACTTAGAAAACCCACTTAGTTCGATGTGTTTTGAGTAACTGTCCATCTAATCGCAAGATAAGATTATGATTTTACATAGTTCTTAATAATGTATTTAAATTTTGATGGATCAGACAGATTTTGGCAGCAACTTGACTGCTAGGGGTGAGAGGCGCAGGCTAAAGGCGGCGATCGTCGTAACTTTCGTTTATGCCTCGATCGTGTGGCTACATCTGTTGCCTTGGGGGCAATGGCTGATTTTAGGGTTGCTCATGTTTATGGCAATTCATGGACTGCGGTTGCTCGTATCCCCGCCTCTGCCCCAGCCTGCTGGTGCGACTACCAACCAGAGTCAAGACCAAGAGTTACCTTTTTTCTCTCTGCTGGTGGCTGCCAAAAATGAGGAGGTTGTAATTGCCAACTTGGTCACCTCCCTCTGTCAACTCGACTACGATCCCGATCGCTGGGAAGTATGGATTATTGATGACAACAGCAGCGATCGCACCCCCGAAGTTTTAGAAAAACTCAAACAAAAATTCCCACAACTCAAAACCATTCGACGCGGGGCCGATGGCAAAGGTGGCAAGTCGGGTGCGTTAAATCAAGTTTTACCCCTGACCAAAGGCGAGATTATTGGTGTATTTGATGCCGATGCTCAAATTTCTGCCGATTTTTTACATGCCCTCGTGCCATTATTTCAACGTCCCCGCACGGGAGCGGTTCAGTTACGCAAGGCGATCGCCAATGCTGCTCACAATTTTTGGACAAAGGGACAGTCCGCAGAAATGGCGTTGGATATTTTCTTTCAAGATCGGCGCAATCGCGTGGGTGGCATTGGCGAACTGCGGGGCAACGGTCAGTTTGTCAGGCGATCGGCTTTATTGGAGTGTGGTGGCTGGAATGAAGAGACGATCACGGACGACCTAGATCTCACGATTCGCCTGCACCTGCATCAATGGGATATTGGCTGTCTCTCTTTTCCTGCCGTACAGGAAGAGGGGGTAGAGACCTTTATGCAACTGTGGCATCAACGCAATCGTTGGGCGGAAGGTGGATTTCAGCGCTATCTAGACTATTGGTCGGCGATCTTAAACAGCAAAATGGGGTTTGCCAAAATTGCCGATATGTCGATGTTTTTACTGACCCAATATCTTTTACCCACTGCCTTTGTGCCTGACCTGATCGCCGCGATCGCACTGAAACAACAGCCTTTACTTGCCCCCATTGGTGGATTTGCCTTAGTCCTATCCACGATTGGGATGGCTTTTGGCATTAAGCGATCATATCAAGTCTCATGGTTCACCGCTTTGGTGCAAACCCTGCGCGGCACGATCTATATGCTGCACTGGATTCCTGTAATGGCAAGCGTAACCCTGCGGATGTCGATTCGCCCCAAACGTTTGAAGTGGGTAAAAACCGTGCATCAGGGTGTTGGCAATAGCTTGGTCTTGGACGAACTAGAGGGCTAATTTCTGAGGATGCCTAAGCCATGTAGCAGGGCGATCGCCACAACTGCCAAAAGTAGAATTACCACACTGGCGATCATGGCGATATTCACCCAGATATTTTGTAAGAATGGCTGCCAAAACCCCTGAATGCGTGCCAAAGACAGCAAAACCGTCTGTACGAATAGGTTAATAAAAAAGATGCCAGAGATCCAAGCTCTAATGCCCCAGTTCAGTCGATAGCTAGCAATCAATAGAGCAATGCCTACCAACAAAACTAATCCTTGCAAACTGTAGGCGATCGCTGAATTTGACTCATCTTTCATGGTGAAAATCCCCCAAAGCAAATATGCCTGAGATATCAGAATCTCAGGCAATCTCAGAAAAACTTGCAAAATTGGCAAATCAATTCAGTGGCATCCTTTTTTAATGGAAAACGACAGAGCGGACTTGACTTTCTAAAAGTCTGAGCAACAATGGATGACTGGCTATGCCGTCTCGATCTAGATGTTTTTTAAGCGAGGTCTAAATTTGGTTCAGTTACTACCAACAAAGTATCTGGTCTAACTTTTAATTGAGTAATCTAGTTTGAACGATTTTGACCTAGTTTGAACGTGCTGAAGCCCCATTTGCGATCACTGTTACAGATTTGTGCTTTTTACTAGGGTTACGGGAAGCATCTATACTTACAACTGTATAAGTCTTAGCGTTGCTTGCCTCAAATTTATCCCCAACGGCTAACGGTGTGTTGTAGTTTAATGTACCGATAAAGCGTTGGTGGAGATCCATCATTAGGTATTGCATAAGAATCCTCTTGGGTTATTTTTTGATTGAGTTATGTCTTGTCAAGGTGTGCCTAATACAGCAACTTCAGCATTTCACTGTAGCTTTAGCACAGATGGGAAGCTTTTCGCGATCGCGATGATTTATCAAAAGCAAATTCAGCTTGGTACATCTGGACTAGGAGCAAATGCCACCCTCTATATACCACTCGTTAGCAAGTTGCGTATATAAATTTTTATTTTTTTCTGTTGAATTTAAATTCAAAAGGTTAGGAAGTGTTAGGAGTGATTACAAATTGCAAATGCCGAATATCGATCATAGCTTAAGTGCCTACGACTACGAACTACCCAGCAATTGCATTGCCCAAAATCCTGCTGTCCCAAGGCATAACTCGCGTTTGTTGGCAGTAGATACTGACAAAAGCATCCATCACCATCATTTTTATCAGTTGCCCCAACTCCTAAAATCAGGAGACCTGCTGATTTTCAACAACACGCGGGTGATTCCGGCGCGCATGCACGGGCATAAGCTCTCAGGCGTACCCGTCGAAATTTTGCTCATGGAGCCAACGGGACATAATCGCTGGTTGTCCTTGGTCAAGCCCGGTAAACGCCTACCCGTAGGTAGCACCATTATTTTTAACGAGGAAGTAAAAGCCACGGTTGAAGGGATCGATGAAGCCACAAGGGCAAGAGATCTGCTGTTTCATATTCCCGAGCATCAAACCCTGCACCAGATTATTGACGATTTAGGCAAAATTCCTTTTCCACCCTATGTAACGGAATCTCAAGCGGACTCGGAGCAATACCAAACGGTCTATGCCAAGGTTCCTGGTGCGATCGCTGCCCCAACGGCGGGCTTGCACTTCACCGAGACCCTACTGCAGCAACTGAGCGATATGGGAGTAAACCAAGCCTACATTACCCTGCATGTGGGGTTAGGCACGTTTCGACCTGTAGAGACCGAAGATGTCAGAGAGCATAAAATGCACAGTGAATGGTTTGAGGTATCTCAAGAAACGATCGCCATGATCGAAGCTACAAAAGCCAAAGGCGGAAGGGTGATCGGCGTCGGTACGACGGTTGTGAGAGCCATTGAAAGCAGTAATATGCAGCCCTATCAGGGCAAGACCAATCTAATGATTTACCCAGGTTATGAATGGAAAATCTTAGATGGCTTGATTACCAATTTTCATTTGCCGAAGTCAAGCTTGATGATGCTGGTTGCCTCACTTTTAGGCGAGGGTGGGCGAGAATTTTTACTATCTGTCTATAAAGAAGCGATCGCACAGAATTACCGTTTCTACTCCTTTGGCGATGCCATGATGCTGTGGCGCAACCGATAAACTGTATCGATAAATTATTAAGCGCCGCATGAAAATCTTGCATGTCATTCCTTCGGTAGCTGCGGTTCGGGGGGGACCGAGTCAAGCTGTCCTAGAAATGGTCAAGGCTTTAAATGTCTTGGGGGATGTTTCTGAAGACGATCGGAAGGTAACGGCTGCGGCGAGACGCATTCGGTACGAAATTGCCACCACCAATGATAACGGCAAGGACTTGTTGGATGTTTCCCTAGAGGATTGGACGGAATATGCAGGCGTGCCGATTCGCTTTTTTCCCCGATACTCTCCCTCTGTGCGTGGGATTCGCGAGTTTGCTTTTTCTAGTTCGCTCACGGCTTGGCTGTGGCAGCATGTCACGGACTACGATTTGCTCCATATTCATGCAATTTTCTCCTATCCTTCCACGATCGCGATGGCGATCGCCCGCATGAAAGGGGTTCCCTACATCAATCGACCGTTGGGGCAATTATGTGTATGGTCGTTGCAGCAAAGTCGATTCAAAAAACAAATTTATTTATCCGCGATCGAACGAGCGAATCTCAAGCATTGTCAAACTTTACACCTGACATCTTTGCAAGAACAGCAGGAAGTTGCGGCGTTAGGGTTATCGCTACCAAGTTTTATTCTGCCCCACGGAATTTCTATTCCTCCACCCATACCTGAAGCGCGATCGCAATTACGCCAGCTTTTGGGAATTTCCGCAGACACACCCATAATTCTTTTCATGTCGCGGCTACATGCCAAAAAAGGCTTAAATTACCTGATCCCAGCCCTAGGGAAATGCATGAACCGAACAGAGTATCCCTTTTGGTTTATTCTGGCAGGGCAAGGAGACCCAGCCTATGAAGCCGAAGTGAAAGATTTATTGCGCGAACAGGGACTCGATCGCTGCACCCATTGGGCAGGATTTGTGACAGGCGATCGCAAGCAGTTGTTTTTACAGGGTTCGGATCTATTTGCGCTCACCTCCCATTCCGAAAATTTTGGGATTGCGGTTTTGGAGGCGATGGCAGTAGGTTTACCGCTCTTAATTACACGGGGCGTAGCCTTAGCCGCCGAAGTCGAACAGCATCAGCTTGGCATAGTCCCAGCCTTAGATATTGATGGAATTGCAATGGGGATCGCGAGTTTCCTAGAGCAGCCGCAAGCGTTTAAACAAATGGGCGATCGCGCCAGTCAGTTGGTTGCATCGCAGTATAGTTGGGATAAAATAGCGGCGAAATTAGCAGGGGTTTATTCAAACATTCTGACTCCATGACTACCCTATCTTATCCCTATCAAAATAGTAGTGCAGGACATCATCATCGCTACTTGCTTCCTCCGCTAGTGACTATGCTTTCACAAATTCAGCTCCTGCATGCACAACCCATACGAGTTCTCGATCTGGGTTGTGGCAATGGCAGCCTCAGTAATGCTATATCTCAGAAGGGATTTGAAGTTGTAGGGGTTGAGGATTCTGAGTCAGGCGTAGCGATCGCTCGCCAAAACTTCCCAGCTTGTCAATTTATCCATGCCAGTATCTACGATCTACCCTATGGGAAATTAGAAAGAGCTTTTGATATTGCGATCGCGGCTGAGGTAATCGAACATCTACTCTATCCGAAAGAACTATTGCAAGCGGCAAAGCGATGTCTGCGATCAAACGGAAGATTGATTCTCACTACGCCCTATCATGGCTATCTCAAGAATCTCATCCTTGCAGCTACAGGCAAAATGGATAGTCATTTCACCGTACTTTGGGATGGCGGTCATATCAAATTCTTTTCAGTAAAAACACTGTCTGCACTGCTACAACAGCAAGGCTTTACAGATTTGGAATTTAGGTTTGCAGGCAGGTTGCCCTATGTTTGGAAATCCATGCTGGTTTCCAGTACCCCAACATTTCTGGAGAATCTTGACTAGGAATGATAGAAACAATTACACCGCTTATTCTCACTTACAACGAAGAAGCAAACATTCAGCGAGTCTTGCAGAGGTTGACATGGGCAAAACAGATCCTTGTGCTAGACAGCTTTAGTGACGATCGCACCCTAGCGATCGCAGCAACCTTCCCACAGGTGTCGATCTTACAGAGAAGATTTGATTGTGCCGCCAACCAATGTAACTATGGACTGGAACAAATTCAATCAGAGTGGGTGTTGTCACTGGATGCCGATTATGTACTGAGTGATGCTCTCATTCAAGAGATCCAGACCTTAGTGGATAGTCCTCTGGTTGATGCCTATCAAGTTAATTTTAAATACTGCGTGCAGGGAAAGATGCTCAGGGGAACGCTGCTTCCAACTCGCACAGTTCTCTATCGCCGTGCTAAAGCAAGCTATTACACAGACGGACACACGCAGCGAGTTCGCATTGAGGGAACTTCTGCAATGCTAAAAGGAGTGATTTATCATGACGATCGCAAGTCGCTCAGTCGGTGGCTGCAATCCCAAGATCGCTACATGATTTTGGAAGCGAAGAAACTCTTAAGCACTGACGATCGCGACTTAAGTTGGAGCGATCGCCTGCGCAAACGTAAAATCTTTGCCCCCTTTTTAGTCTTCTTTTATTGTTTATTACTTAAAGGTGGCATCCTAGACGGTTGGGCAGGTTGGCATTATGCCTTTCAACGCACCATCGCCGAGCTTTGGTTGGCGATTTATCTCATAGATCTCGAAAAATTGATTGACTCGCCTTACGAGGAACAATAGTCCCCTGTAGCAATTGCCAGAGAGGTTAAGACAAAATTCTCCTCACTGGCTGAGTGGAGCCAAGGCCTAATTTGACCTGAGTTCGGGTTAAGGATTTCGGAAAAAATCAAGCCGACTTGCTGGAACCGAGAGGTTTGATCCCCCTGCCCTATCGGGCATCCCCCTTGCAAAAGGGAAGTGAGTTCTCCCCCCTTTTTTCAAGGGGGGCTGGGGGGGATCCTTGGGATTTATAGCGTTTTAGGTTCTCTTATCCTGAACTGACGTTAATTTGAGATTTATTTTTGGGGTTGAGAGATCCAATCCCCAAAAACAGGCGTAATTCCTATCAAAGCGCGATGAAAGTAGAGCAACTGATTTCTGCCTACCGATCGCGCTCAATTATAGATTCTATAAAACTTTTCGTTATACGTTCGCGAACGTAATCGACCCACCCGATTTCAACGAGCTGCTTGCAGCTTGTTGAAGAACCTTTTCCTGCCAGGAATTTATGTTCCATCTGTCGCAAATTCATTAAATTCGGTCTCACTAGCAAATCTTGAAGAGGATAAAACCATGTATCGAACCAAGTCTTCCCAATCTGCATCTCGTCGCCAATTGATTAAGGCTGGAATTTTTGGAGCTGTTGGCATTGCTGGGGTATCTGTTGCCTCCAATGCGATCGCCATGCCAAGCAACAAAGCTCATGCCAAGGACGATATCAAAATTCTTAATAACGCATTGTTTTACGAGCATCAGGCAATCTGGGCCTATAGCTTTGCCGCAGGCAAGCTCACAGGCAGTAATGTGGGCAAGGCAGTCTTAGCGATCGCTTTGGCAAATCAAGCTGACCACAAGCAACACCGTGACACTTTGTCGATGGTGATTCGTCAACTGGGCGGCAACCCTGTCATGGCTAAGTCAGATTATCTAGAAACCGTGAAGCCCTATCTAGAAAAAGGTGAAGGCAATCTAGACTCAGATGTGAATATTGCCAAATTGGCTCTAGCTTTGGAAACGGACGCTGCGATCGCCTACACTACCGAAATCGCTCAACTCAAAACCCCTGCTCTGATTACCGCTGGAGCAAGCATTGGCTCGACTGAAGCTTCGCACGCCACCGTAATTCGTGCTGCCTTTCAATCGTTAGGGGTCGATCTCAAAGTGGTTCCTGCCTCTTTTGTCAGTGCCGATACCCGCGAAGCTTGGATTATCAGAGTCTAATCCTAAAACACATTCCACTTGTTTTAGATAGCTCCAAAAGCCTTGTTAAACAAAGCTTTTGGAGCCATCAGTCCAGTAATGGGCTAAACTAGCCCAACAACTTGCCGAAATGCTTAGGTCACTTGGGATTAATCCTGACGGAATGTAAGCAGTGGTAAGCATCCTGAAAGGAATCGCTTTGGTTATTAAATGTCAAGAGTTTTGTTTTTTTGGGCGCTACGCTACCAAGTGACTGACTGACTTATAACCCGAACTTAATAGGTCGGTCTTTTATTGGGCATTCATTTTTGATCAATGGATTATTATTTAACTGAAGCAAAGACAAAAGAGGTAGTTTACTTAAAGGACTAGGATCGGAAATAAGATTGTCACGAATGAATAAAGTTTTTAATTTTTTTAAAGAACTTAGGGGGCAACATTCTTAATTTGCAGGGCTATTTCATTCTAAATAATGTCTTGAGCGTATTAAGACTAAGAGCGTGTTTGAGAAGTTTAGGGTAGAAAAAAAGCCCCCAAAGTTATAGG
>NZ_JAZBJZ010000068.1:0-27846 GCF_036349135.1 Tumidithrix elongata BACA0141 | reverse complement strand
AGTCCCTTTACGCAAAGATCTCTAGGCGTTGCATTTCATTCTTGAATTGGCGAATAACTTGCTGCTTATGGACAAATTCTAAGACCTCAAGAATGTTAATCAGCAGAGAAACCACATAAGAATCGGTTAAGGTCTGCCCAGACACCAACTCATCTAATAATGTGTGCCCTTCGATATATTCTTGAACTAGATAGAATTCATCACCTTCTGCAAAATGCGCCAACAAGCGAGGAATGCAATCATGCGTACCAAGGTCATAGAGTGCTTTGGCTTCCTTATCAAACAGACTAAGTAATTTTTCTCGTGGTACTCCCTGATCCACATGTGGTTGAAACTGCTTCACAACACATTGAGGATGATTTGGCAAATGGGTATCTTTAGCTAAATAGGTTTGCCCAAATCCTCCCCCACCAATACGCTGTATAATCTCATAGTGCCCCGCCAGTACTGTTTTGTCTAACAGCATTTGCTTCACTCACTTTAAAGAATAGTATTCACCAACTTCATGAAAATTTCAACTCAATAAGAAGTGTAGCTTTTCGTAAAAACTTACGCAAGTAAGTTTTTACCTAAGATTTGAGGTAAACATACAACCAGCAGATAACTAAAGGACATGGCGATTAATCAAGTACCAAAAAGCAAATCTGGAAATCCGAGGTTTCGTCAATTTAGGGGTACTTTATTTTCCTACTCGTCCCTAATTACTTTAAGCTAAGGATTATAGATTAAATTATCTGCAATTCCAGCCACTAAGATGCATTGGTTAAAATGCCAATTACTGCGAAAGAATTACACTTTAATCAATCTGCGATCCTAAGTATCAATGCATAAGCAGTAATCCACAGAGTTTGCTCCCTGCTCCGTAATTTTATTGAGGCAAGTTGTTAAAAAAGAAAAAGTATGCAAACTCTAAAAAGTCAGCTACTGAAAGCGATCGCAAGTTTAGCTGTGATTGTGGGTATATCTTTTTTTACGGAAGCAAAAACTTTTGCTTCTGACGAGATCAAGTTTCGTTACAGCATTTTTGAAGCAAGTGTAACTGTTTCTCAACTTGAAGAATTTACGAAGACTGGAGAGCTAGATTCACCACTTGGAGAGTTTTTAAATCAAAAAGCACCACTAAATTGTATTGTTCAGCATGCACTGAAGCAGCAGGTAATGATTAGTCGTAAGTTTTTAGATAAAGCTCTCAACCATACTGTCGGTGAATTTTTTTTGGATCAGGCAGGTCAAGTAATTCAAATGCCTGCGGGAGGTGCGAACAGACAGGCACTGCGTGCTGCGCTTTTACTTTCTGCTCAAGATAATCAAGTTTCAATTATAGAGATAATAAAGAATTACCCTGCCCAACACATCATTGTTGATGGGGAGAAGCTAGAGAAGTTCCAAGAAGATTTTGCCCACTTCGCAAAAATTCTGCAAAACCTTTTTCCAAAGGAGTAAGTCAGCGATCGCTGGATAAATTTATCGTGATCGACCAGTCTCCGATTGGACGCACGCCGCGTTCTAATTCCGCTACCTATACGGGTACTTTTGATGTGATCCGCGAGACCTTTGCCCTGACTACCGCTGCTAAAACGCGCGGCTATAAAGCAGGACAGTTCTCGTTTAATGTCAAGGGTGGTCGCTGCGAAGCCTGTAGCGGTCAGGGCGTGAACGTGATCTCGATGAACTTCTTGCCTGATGTCTACGTGCGTTGCGATGTCTGCAAGGGCGCTCGTTACAACCGCGAAACTCTACAGGTAAAGTACAAAGATAAAACGATCGCTGATGTCTTAGATATGACGATCGAAGAAGCGATGCACTTCTTTGAGAATATTCCCCTTGCCCATACTCGGCTAGGCATGTTGGTGGATGTGGGTTTGGGCTATATTCGTCTCGGTCAACCCGCTCCGACGCTTTCGGGTGGTGAGGCACAAAGGGTGAAACTTGCCACGGAACTCGCTCGCCGTGCCACTGGAAAAACCCTCTATCTGATCGACGAACCTACGACGGGACTGAGTTTCTACGATGTGCATAAGTTGCTCGATGTCGTGCAACGCTTGGTGGACAAGGGAAATAGCGTCTTGATGATCGAACACAATCTGGATGTGATTCGCTGTGCCGACTGGGTGATTGACTTGGGACCTGAAGGTGGCGATCGCGGCGGTGAAGTCATTGCCGAAGGAACACCCGAACAGGTAGCTAAAGTTCCCCATTCCTACACAGGTCAATACTTGAAACATGTCCTTGCCGAATATCCTACTGCTTAACTTTTTAGAGCGTTGAGTAAGTTGGTTGGACGTACAGTTTTAATAAATGGATAAAGTGCTGGATAGTGAAGAAGCATATAGCGTTCGTACTCATACCAGTGCATTTCTCCCTTCTCTTTATTACAACTCCGGCAAATAACCCATAAATTTTGAAATTCCATTGATAACCAAGGATACTGCGCTCTAGGAAGCTTGTGATCGACGGTTTTGCCTCCTTTTCTAGAATACTTCTCAGAACAAATAGGACAAGCCCAATCAGAATTATTGTTTACCCAATCTCGACTTTCTTGTGTAGTTCCACATTCAAAATCACCATTTACATATCGCCAAAAATCAAATTTTCTATAATTTTCAAAATCCTGATGAGTTAATTTGTTATAACGCTTATTGCCAATTTTGTCTGCAAGTGCAAACAACTCTCTAAGTTCTTTATCTTCAAGATCCACAATATACTCCGATATATTTCTACTAATGGGTTTTCTTCTTTCTGAAATCAATAATCTCAATTTCTGTATCGGGAAATTTCTTATCTATTTCTTCATCAATTTCATTCAATACTTTAGATAAACTTTGATTCGCCTCAGCTATCTCTTGGGCAGTGAGATATTTATTACCTATACGATCAGCCTCTAAAAATAAATCTTCAAGAGTAACCTCATCTGATAATTCCTCAATCTTCTGATAGAGAATAATGACGTTATCCCAACCTACATTTTTATATCCATTTTTTTTTAAGTACCTTTGGGCTTCTATATCTAGACTCTTTCGATTGTTTGAGTTATTACGCTGAATTTCGCGATAACTCATTCCATTAAAATTCTTGGGTTTACTCTTTTTACTTGGCATCAAACTAGTTCCTCACCCTTGGATACTTTTGAACCACTTAGCCAATGCTTTTCTGATTTCACTATCTTCGTAATGCATAAGCTTCTTTACATCTAAGGCTATTTGAAGCTTGATTCGATCAACTATATTTTTCAAATCTTTATTATCTTTTTTAAGTTGATCGTTAACTTCAATCAGTTCTTTATTCGCAGAAACTAGAGTTTTAGCTTTTATCTCAAGTTCTTTGTTTTCTTTGTCTTTTAGTTCAATATCTTTGCTCTTTTTTGTTGCCTGTCCTTTTTGAGCAGCTTGGAGCCGTTGACGCTTCATTAGTTCAGAACCAGCAAACAATGAAACAGCTCGCCGAATAACAAGCTCATCAGGATCGGCATCAAAAACAACATCCTCTAAAGCTCGCAAAGCATCAGCTTTAGTCCAACCCTCATCCTCAAGCAGTTTTATAGCCTCTTTCTTCATCATTGAGGGCACCTTAGCCATCTAAATGAACAACAGTATTTATAGATTACCAAATATTTCTGAACAATAACCGATAATAACTTAATAACGAGCTGAAAATGCTAAGTTCTATCTCTTTAACTTTTCGGTAGATCTTAACAAAGGCAAAAGAATGATCAGTTGTTGGTATCTATAGATGTTGGTATCTATAGATAAAGATAAGGTTCGGTAACTACCAAATGCTCATGTATGAATTGTGGTTTATTTAAACTAAATTATGCATTAGAATCTTATGGTATTTGAATCTTTATAAGCATCATGAGCATGTTTAGTTTAGCTGAGATCGAGAAAAGTATTTCATCCAAGCATCAACAGCATCTTGAAAATAAGGCAATTGCTTCAACAATTTCCCTTGCTGAGCAGCAACAAGCAAATTTAGCAAGTGAATTCGCAAAACAATTGTATGAGCGAATTATAAAATTCGATCAAGAACTAGACGCAGAAAATGAAGTGGGTATGAGGCTTGTTTCTTTCGGGCAGACCATAACTTTTCATGTCTCTGATGTTGGTTATTATAATCCCAGCATGATTCTATTTCTTGGCAATACAGAGGGGAATAGAGTAGAACTTGTACAGCATGTTTCACAAATTAGCTTTCTACTCATGGCTTTGCCAAAATCAAATCCCGAAAGTCCAAAAAGAACTATCGGATTTATTCAACCTAGCGATTAAGCACCTTTGTCCTACCTGTGGCGATCGTGAGAAAACTCGCAAAAGTGGCTTAGAGTTTTTTACTGAGTGCGAAAAATGTAGTACATCACGCCTGTTTTATAACAACCCTGTTTTAAAGTAGCCCAAATGCTTCAGAATCTGTCAATTGGATACATGTATTTATGCAGTGAGTTTTCACAAGTCAAGTTATACATGTTCATTTTGTTTTCCCATACTAAGAGTGTCATATTGATTGGGGAATAGCGTGATTAGAGTACGTAAAGCATGGTTCACTGAAGCAGCATCTGGAAAATACTTACGAACATCAGGATCGAGCATGATTGCGCCTTCTTCTAAAGTGAAGTGTTGCACATTAACCGATCCATCAGGTTGATGGATTTTAACTGTGTGCCCTTTTTGGTAAGCCTTATAGTGCTTACCTCGTACTCCTTCACTAAAATCGTACTCAGGCAACATATCTTCCGCAGTTGCTCGATCTCGATCAGAATTACTGTTGTTCATAAAAACTCCGTTCTTTGTTAGTGGCTTTGCGACAACTAATAATGCGAATATTTTGCTGGCGTTCTGTATAAACTACAATTAGTAATCTTCCTTGATTGGAAAACCCAAGATCGATAAATCGGTCTTCATCTATTGAGTGTATGGGATCGCTAAGTGTAATGGATAAAGGATCGTTGAATACAGTCTTTCCTTCTTGAAAACCAATGCCATGTTTCTTGATATTTTCAGTTTCTTTTTGCTCGTCCCACTCAAATGCTAGTTCCACAACTTAGTCCAATCTATCAAAACATTTCAAGATATTTGTTAGCGTAGCTTACGGGGTGAAATAGGTTTTACCATAGTTTATCATCGTGTCAGGATTCCTTGAGTAGCGGTTCATATGAATGAGCTAAAATGGGGGCTAATTTAGATTTCAACTTGTATCATCATGGCGATCGCATTTAGTAAATATCATGGGCTTGGCAATGACTTCATTCTCATTGATAACCGAGATCGACCTGAACCTTATATAACGCCCGAACAGGCAGTACGGTGGTGCGATCGCAACTTTGGTATTGGGGCAGATGGCGTGATTTTTCTCTTGCCCACATCCGATCCGAATAGCGGTAGCTACAGAATGCAGATTTTTAACTCCGATGGTTCCGAGCCCGAAATGTGTGGCAATGGCATTCGTTGTCTCGCCAAATTCATGCAGGACTTAGGTATCGAACCCGTAGAAGGGAAGTACGAGATTCAAACTGGGGCGGGTAAGATCGTACCGCAACTGGATGCTGACGGACAGGTTACGGTGGATATGGGCGAACCCGTGCTGTTAGCAGCGGAGATTCCGACGACCTTAGGCGAACCCCAGAGCAAAGTTATAAACTATCCTCTTGAAGTCGATGGAAAGACCTGGGCAGTAACGACCGTAAGCATGGGAAACCCTCACTGCATTACCTTTGTGCCTGATGTCGCTAGCATTCCCCTCAAAGAACTCGGGGTCAAATTTGAGCATCATCCTGCATTTCCCAAGCGCACAAATACGGAATTTATTGAAGTGGTTCGTCCCGACTATATCAAGATGTTGGTGTGGGAACGCGGTGCAGGCGCAACCCTAGCCTGTGGAACGGGAGCCTGTGCCTCTTTGGTCGCAGGTGTGTTGAATAACCTCTGCGATCGCCTCTGTACAGTCAATCTCCCAGGGGGGGATTTACGCATTCACTGGTCGGCAGAAACCAATCACGTCCTGATGACAGGCCCCGCCCAGAAAGTGTTCGCAGGTGAGATAGAATAGATCGTGTTAGCAAGAGTTTGGAGTGCATCGGTTTTAGGCATCAATGCCGTACAAGTGGGTGTAGAGGTGGATGTTGCAGGCGGTCTACCGGGAATTGTCGTGGTCGGCTTGCCTGATACTGCCGTGCAAGAGAGCAAAGAACGGGTAAAAGCAGCGCTTAAAAACTCTGGCTATTCCTTTCCCATGCGAAAGATCGTCGTGAATTTAACCCCTGCCGATCTGCGAAAAGAGGGGCCTAGCTTCGATTTACCGATCAGTATTGGCATTCTCGCCGCTTCCGACCAAGTCGATCCAATGCTGTTGGGTGACTTTTTGTTTGTGGGAGAAGTTTCCCTTGATGGTTCCCTGCGAGCCGTTTCGGGTGTACTGCCGATCGCTGCATCGGCAAAAAAGATGGGGATTAGCGGTATGGTCGTACCGATTGAGAATGCCCAAGAAGCGGCTTTAGTCAAAGGTCTAGCTGTGTATGGCTTGCGGAACTTAACGGAGGTTGGAGATTTCTTAGCCAATCCGCAACAATATCAGCCTGCGATCGCCGATCGCGACATGCCCAAGCCTACAGAAGTTCCGTTTAAGCTCGACCTTAAGGATGTCAAGGGACAGCAACATGCAAGAAGAGCCTTGGAAGTGGCGGCAGCGGGCGGACACAACCTGATTTTTGTGGGTTCTCCTGGTTCTGGGAAAACTCTATTGGCTCGACGTTTACCCAGTATTTTGCCCGATTTATCTTTCCAAGAAGCCTTAGAGATTACACAGGTCTATTCCGTGGCAGGGTTGCTAAAAGGCAAAGGATTGGTCTGCGATCGCCCATTTCGCAGCCCCCATCACTCGGCATCAGGACCTGCTCTTGTGGGTGGTGGTAGTTTCCCAAAACCGGGAGAGATATCTCTCGCCACACACGGCATTCTTTTTATGGATGAGCTAACGGAATTCAAACGGGAAGTCCTAGAATTTCTACGTCAACCACTGGAAGATGGCTTTGTCAGTATCTCGCGCACGCGTCAATCCGTGGTCTTTCCAGCCCAGTTTACCCTGATCGCGAGTACGAATCCTTGTCAATGCGGATATTACGGCGATTCCATTCAACCTTGCACTTGTACACCGCGCCAACGGGAACAATATTGGGCAAAGCTATCGGGACCTTTGATGGATCGGATCGATTTGCAGGTGGCAGTAACCAGACTGAAGCCCGAAGAAATCATGCGATCGCCTGAGGGAGAAAGTTCGGAAGCGGTGCGATCGCGGGTTCAGGCAGCACGTCAACGGCAGCAAGAGCGATTTCAAGCTGAGGCACAGGTTAATTGCAATGCCCAGATGCAGGCTCGACATATTCGTCAATGGTGTCAACTCGATGAAGCCTCGCGGAACTTGCTCGAAGCGGCAATCAAGCGATTGGGACTATCAGCCCGTGCCACAGATCGGATTCTCAAAGTATCGCGCACGATCGCCGATCTTGCCGCTGAGGAAACCATCAAAACCTCTCACCTTGCCGAAGCCGTACAATATCGCACGTTAGATCGAATGACCTAAGAAGTTTTTGATATGTGCCAGTTCGTTCCACAAACCCATGCAAGACAGGTGTCAAAGATTTTATGAATGCTTTTTTGTTGGCGATCGCCCTGATAACCCAACTGATTTTTCTTGTGGGTGAAATTCCTGCGGCAGGCCATTTATATAAGTATGGATTTAGCCCAGAAATTGTTAGCCATCCTTGGTTTTGGCTATTTACAATCACACGCTTTCTGGGAATTGCTGGACAAATTTATTTATGGAGTTCCACCGAGATTGGTAGAGTTGCAGCAGTGATGGGTTCCTGTGGGTTGATCCTCAGCAATATCCTAGGCACATTTTTACTGCAGCAAAAGTCACTTTCTATGAATGGATACATTGGTTTAGTTTTCGCTATGCTTGCGATCGCATTGCTTGCCAGTGAGAAATAGCATTCGCCCTGCATGGGAAAACTGCCTGAAAGAAATCAGCTTTGAACTAGACTTTTTATCTGTTCTACACCCTTGATAATGTTCTCAAAAAGAATGACAGAATTCTCAGGTAACTGTTCAGATTTACCCATTTCTTCGAGAGTAGCAGCAAGCTTCGCAATGCCTTTAATCCCAATCGCGGCACTGGAACCCTTGAGGAAATGGGCTTCTTGTTCGACCTTAACGTACTGACCTTGCGCGATCGCATCTTTTAAGACATCTAGATGCTCAGGCAAAGAGCCCAAAAAGGCTTTGAGCAATTCTTGCTTAAATTCCTCATTGCCACTACACATGTCATCAAGATATTTCCAATCAATTTCTAGATCGTTCTCATCTGGATTTATCTGAGCGATATGATCAATCTCTTCAATAACTGAGTTCGATCTTTCATAAGGGTTGGGATTCAGTGAAGCTATTCCTCCCATCTGTGCTATTACTTCACTCCAGTAAGCAAGTTTGATCCCCAAATCTTCTTTGCGAATTGGCTTGCTGAGATAATCATCCATGCCTGAAGCCAGACAGCGATCGCGATCTTCTTTCATCGCATTTGCTGTAAGCGCAATAATAACGATCTTAGCGGATTTATGTTGGGCTTCTGCCTCCAAATCGCGAATTTTGCGACTGGTTTCATAGCCATCTAAGATAGGCATTTGGCAATCCATTAAAATAATATCGTAGGGAATTTGGGCAAGAAGTTCTAGCACCTCTTTGCCATTTGCCGCCACATCAGCATGAAAGCCCAAATTGTGGAGCTGGTTGATGGCAACTTTTTGGTTGACAGGACTATCTTCTGCCAACAAAATTTTGAGCTTAGAGGGGGGAATTGGCTCAGCTTTTTTCAGATCTTGGTTGATTTGGTTTAAACTAGAGTTTCGTCGAATGCCTGTAATTGCATCAACAACGCAATTTAAGAGCCTCAACTTCCTCACAGGTTTTCGCAGATAGTAGTCAAACCCGATCTCAAGCATCCGCCTGGCAGCACCATTTTGATCGAGCGATGTAAGCATGATTAAATGGATGTTTTGGAGTGTTGGCGAGTCCTTGATTTGCTTGCCTAAACTTTCCCCATCTAGATCGGGCATTTGCATATCTAGCAGGGCAAGTTCGTAGGGGTCTCCAATTTCGATCGCTCGATTTAGGCAAGCGATCGCCTCAACAGAATGCTCGATGGTATCAACCCGCATTTCCCAAGAACTAAGTTGATGATTGAGAATGCGACAGTTGGTCGTACTGTCATCTACAACAAGAACTCGCATACCTCGAAGGATATCAACTCCAAAATTATTTGTGGGACATTCAGATTGCTTTTCAAATAGAAGTTCGAACCAAAAGGTCGAACCATAATTCTCTTCACTCTCCACATGAATTTCACCCCCCATCAACTCAACGATTTGCTTGCAGATCGCTAAGCCTAAGCCCGTCCCCCCATACTTACGCGTTGTCGAAGCATCAACTTGTGTAAAGGGCTGAAACAGTTTTGACAGAGCTTTAGCAGGAATGCCAATGCCTGTATCGATCACGGCAAAACGGAGAGCAACAGTAATCGCATCTTCTGACAACAAGCTAACTTCAATAGTGACCTCTCCTCTAGAGGTAAATTTGATCGCATTATTGACTAGATTTAGTAAAACCTGACGCAGACGGCTGACATCTCCTTGCAAGCATTTTGGTACATCAGAATGGATAAACGTAATAAGCTCTAGTCCTTTTGTCTGTGCTACGGTAGCTAAGATTTCCGCGACCTCTTCGATACTAGTTTCTATATCAAAGTCAAGGACTTCTAATTGCATTTCTCCAGCTTCTAATTTAGAGAAATCGAGGATCTCGTTAATCAGATTTAACAGGTGATCGCCGCTACTACGGATGGTTTGAGCAAAATCCTGTTGTTGGCTGTTTAAGTTGGTGTCGAGTAACAAACCTGTCATTCCAATCACAGCATTCATGGGAGTGCGAATCTCATGACTCATCGTTGCGAGGAAAGAACTTTTTGCCACCGTTGCTGCTTCGGCTTCCTTCCTCGCGATCTCTAAATCATTATTTTTTTGTTGTAAAAGTTCGCGTTGTTCTCTCTCTTGGGCAAGCAATCGTGACTGCGCGATCGCTATACCAATTTGATCGGCAAGCTGACTCAATAAATTTGTCTCAAAAGACTCCCAATGTCTTGGCGCAGAACATTGATGGGCAATCAACAATCCCCATAATTTCTCGTTTTCGATAATGGGTACAACTAGATTAGCCTGAACTTGAAAACCGGCTAAGAGTTGCTTATGACATTCACTGAGGTCTGAATTAGCTACATGATCGATCGCTAACTTTCGCCCCTGCTGATAAGCCTGCCATTGTCCAGCTTGAAAGCAAGTATCTTGGATGTTTACGCCAAGGGAGGATCTCCATTTAGAGTTGACAGATTCTACTTCCACCGTGCCGTTCCAATCTGGATAAAAACGATAAACTAAAACGCGATCTGTATTCAGGAATTTACGGATTTCTGTAACGGAAGTATTGAGAATTTCTGTAAGATCCAGCGACTGACGAATGCGGAGGGCTAAATCTGAAAGGAGGAGCATTCGCCAATTTTGCTTTTGAAGTTGTTTTTCCGTTCTACGTTTTTCTATAAATTGTCCAATTTGTCGGCACACCGCAAGCATCACATTTAAAAGCTCGGCACTAGGCTGCTGACACTCACGACTAAGCAGCGAAATTACCGCTAAAATTGCATCGTTTTCCCCTGGAACAGGAAAACAAAACACAAAGTTTAACCCTGCATTTTTTACTGCTTCTGCGTTACGAAAGTTAGGATATCGATCGATCTCAACCCACTTAGCAATTCCTTCCGCCCAAACAGTTCCAATGAAACCAGAACCATATTCAATCGACATTTGATTGTGACTTTGTATGAGTTCATCTGCATCAGTTTCCTGCGTAGTATAACTTGCCATTAGTCGTAAAACAGGAGGATGTGTATTGGTAAGCCATAGTTCGCCCACATCCAAGGTCAACTGTTCGCAGAGGATTTGAAGTATTTTGGTTGCTGCTTTATTAAAACTTGTTGATTCAGCTAAGACAGTTGCAGTCCTATATTGAACTGCTAACAGTTTCTCAACTTCTTTGCTCTTTGTAATATCATCGGAAATTCCAGCAATGCGATAAGGGTCTCCCTGTTCGTTGAGAATGGGGAAAGCCCGATCGCGAATCCATCTAATTTCTCCATCTGGACGCAGGATGCGATAGACTTCATCGAATCCCCCTGAAACTTGTTTAGGTAAAGCAGCTAAAATTCGATCGCGATCGTCTGGATGAATGGTTGAGAGCCAGTTGGATGACGGTTGATAGACCTCATCTTTGGAACGCCCCCAGATCTTTTCATAGGCTGGAGATTTATAGATGATTTTATCTTTTTCTATATTGGTTTCAACACTGGTCATCCAGAAAGCAGTTTCAATATTCTCCGCTAGTTGACGAAAATATTCTTCACTCTGTTGTAAAGCCAATGTTCTTTCTCTAACATGATCTTCTAGTTTTTCAGTTAAGGTATTAAGCTCTTGATTTTGTAATGCTAAAGTTTGCATTAGCTGCCGCAGTTGCAGATGCAGGCGAACCCGCGCCAAAACCTCTTCCTGTTGAAAAGGTTTCGTGATGTAATCCACAGCACCTAAGTCTAGTCCAGTTAACTTATCCGCAGTATCTGTTAAAGCCGACATAAAGATGACAGGAATATCCTTGGTCTTTTCGTTTCCTTTAAGTTGGCGACAGACTTCAAATCCATTGATACTAGGCAACATGATATCCAGCAAGATCAGATCGGGAGCGTTGAGGTCGATCTGAGCGATCGCATTAACTCCATCAACTTCAACCCTGATGCTATATCCTTCATTACTTAAAGCTCCGTAAAGAACTTCAAGATTAGCCGGGTTATCATCAACGATCAGAATGGTACTGGGGTTTGTATTCGTCACGATCAAATATGGGGGTAAATTTATTTTAAAAATCACTTCACAAGCGATCGTACTTGCTTGCTCTCGCGCCTTGTTAATCTTTCTCGATGGGCTATACCCAAGCGAGTTAGGTTGGATTTCCCTTTGTTAGAAAATTTTCATATATCTGATTGAATTATGCTACCTTATAATTAATCGTTTGGGGTATACAAAATCTTTAATACTACCAATATAAAAAAGATAAAAGCTAGTTACAGCATTCTATTGCTAAAAACAGCTTGGATAAACACTTTTTGATTTAATTTAAACTACTTGGTGAAGGGTGAGGGAATGAAGTTCTTACATTTAGAATTAAAAAACTTACATCGTAAAGTTTTAAGGACTTGGCAATTCGCAAAAATCAGACAATTATTTCGGGGTGTAATGCTTGGCATACTTGCAGTTGTTCTAACAAGTTGCTTTACTCAAACATCCTCTCCGCTTCGGATTGGCAGCAATCTCTGGACTGGCTATGAAACTCTTTACCTAGCTCGCAGTTTAGGCTATTACGAGGGGAAGCCGATTCGATTGGTAGACTATCCTTCAGGAACAGAAGAGGTGAAAGCCTACCGTAATCGCGAAATTGAAGGAGCTGGTTTGTCAATCGATCAAGCGATCGTGCTAGCAGCAACGCAAGGAGATGTTCGGATTGTCTCGATCATGGATTACTCAAATGGAGGGGATGTGATTTTAGGGAAACCAGAGATTACAAACATGGCTGCTTTAAAAGGGAAGCGTGTAGGCGTTGAATCTACGGCTTTGGGTGCGTTTTTTATCGCTCGCGCCCTTGAAAAAAATGGAATGTCATCTAAGGATGTCAAGATCGTTTCTCTGGAACTTAACGAGCACGAACGTGCCTACAAAGAGGGGAAGGTCGATGCGGTCGTGACCTTTGGCGCTCCGGTTGCCAAACTTAAAGAAGCAGGTGCGAAACTGCTTTTTGATAGCAGTCAAATTCCTGGCGAGATCTTGGACACCTTAGTGGTGCGAGACGAGGCGATCGCAAAATCCTCTGATGCCATTCAAGCCCTAATTGATGGACGCTTTCGCGCTCTGGACTATTTTATGAAGAATCCCCAAGATGCGGCTGCTCGCATTGCTCCTCGTACCAAGGTAACGCCTGTCCAAATCCTTGAGGCATTCAAAGGTCTGCAACAACCCAATTTGCAAGAAAATCAAAAATTGCTCGATAAATCCGATCCTTCACTAATTAATGGAATGCAACGCTTGATTCAGATCATGGTGGAAAATAAATTAATTCCCAAAGCGATCGACCCTAAAGATATCTTAGAAGATCGTTTTGTCAAGAATGCCAAGCTCTGAAGCAAGTTCCTGTTGCTATGAAACGCTTTCCCTATCCGATTAGATTCTCGATTCCTGCCATTTTGGTTTTATGTGGCAGCTTGTTTGGAATCGGTTTTTTTAGCCAAGAAACCAATCGAAACTTTCAAAAGACCGAAGAAAATGCGGGCCATTACGTTCGGATTACTGGGAGCCAAACAGCAGGAATTTTAGATTACCTCTATCGAAGGGCAGATGTCGAACAGGCTGAGATCGTGATCAGTCAACTTGGCGGTGACCCTAACTTAGATTTAGTTTTGCTGCTTGACGATCGCGATCGCGTGCTGATGTCCAATCGCTATGAGTTACGCGATCGCACTGCCAACGAAACTGTTGCCATGACTTACATTCAAAAATTTGTAGGGGTGAGAGAAAGAATGGCAGGGGATGTAGGGATTTCTCAGGACAAACAAAAACTGATTGCCATCTACCCCGTACTTTTACAGGCTTTACCTGGAGAGATTCGTCCCTCAAGGGTTGGCGTTCTATTTATCATGTACGATCTCGCCCATGCCAAACAAGAAGCTTATAATAATTCGCTGTACGGATCGCTTGTTTTTGGCGGGGCACTGCTGGCATTTTGTTTGGGACTCTGGTATTTCTTTCATCGCACCCTGACCAAGCGAGTTTCTCGTTTGGTGAGCGCAAGTCACAGTTTGGCTGCTGGTCAATTAGATGTTAGAACTGGGTTGACTGGATCTGACGAACTCGCTTTGGTGTCCGATGCGTTCGATCGCATGGCGGTACAGTTAAAAAACTCCTTTGAGGGACTAGAGCGGAGAGTTGATGAACGCACCGCCGAGTTAAAAGAAGCTAAAGAATTAGCAGACTCGGCAAATAATGCGAAAAGCGAGTTTCTTGCTAGTATGAGCCATGAGTTGCGCACGCCGCTAAATGGCATCTTAGGCTATTCCCAAATCTTATTGAGAACATCTCAAACAGAGCAGCAACAACGCGGGCTGGAAGTAATCTATCACTGTGGTTCGCATCTATTAACCCTGATTAATGATGTTTTAGACATTGCCAAGATTGAAGCCCGTAAAATGGAACTCAATCTAAACCCTTGCCATCTTCCATCTTTATTGCAAGGAGTAGTTGAAATCTGCAAAATTAGAGCCGAGCAAAAAAACGTAGAACTGCTTTATAAATCTCATCAGAGTCTTCCCAAAGGAATTATCACCGACGAAAAACGCTTGCGCCAAGTTTTGCTCAATCTAATGGGGAATGCGATTAAATTTACAGATAAAGGGAAGGTAACTTTTTCTGTTGAAGTGAATGATAGCCATGAAGGCTCGAGCTCCAATCAGTCAGAATCTTTTGCAAAGATACTCTTTCAGATTAAAGATACGGGTGTTGGCATCAAGCCTGATGAATTAGAGGTGATTTTTCTGCCATTTGAGCAGGTAGGATCTTCTCAGCATAAAACTGAAGGCACGGGATTGGGACTTGCGATCAGTCAAAAAATTGTTGAGATGATGGGGAGTAGTATTCAAGTTAGCAGCGAATTTGGAAGTGGAAGTGTATTTAAATTTGAACTAGCATGCTCCCTAGCCAATGACTGGGCGAAAGCTAAAACCTTGACAAATTCTGGGAAAATTATTGGTTACTCTGGTCGGCAGCAAAAAATCTTAGTTGTAGATGACAGTTGGGAAAATCGTTCTGTTTTTGTCAGTCTCTTAGAGCCTTTAGGCTTTCAATTGGTTGAAGCAACCAATGGCGCAGAGGGACTAATCAAGGCACATGATGAAAATCCCGATTTAATTATCACCGATCTAAAAATGCCAGTGATGGATGGATGGCAATTTTTGTCAGAATTGCGCCAGACAGATCTCCTGCAAGATTCGGTTGTGATTGTGACCTCAGCTAGTGTAATTAGTCACGAGCAAAAGCCAACTTTAGAAGAAGGTAGCAAGGATTTTTTATTAAAACCCATAAACGCAGAAGAGCTTTATCACGCGATCGCAAAGCATCTTGAGATTGACTGGATTTATGAGAAACCAGATGCGAAATCGCTCAAAGTTGAGAGCCAAGTTGTTGAAGCGGTAATGGCTATTCCACCTGCTTCCGATCTACAGGTTCTTTTAAATTATGCGATGCAAGGCAAGATCGACAGCGTACAGCAAGAACTGGAGATGCTTGCTCAAAAGAATTTGTCTTATCATTCCTTTGTTGCACACATAAAGCTTTTGGTTGGGAGTTTTAAGATTGGACAAGTGCGTCAAGAACTGCAAGAGGCAATTCGCCAATCGCAGAGCTTGAACCTCGATCGCGATGATTAGTCCCAGTCTTCTACCGCAAGCGGCAAGGAACCAACCTATTCAACTACTTGAACGTCAATATCAATTGTGCCTGGTGGCGTTAGTCGGACAAACTGTTTGTTCTGCTCTTGCAATGGTTCTCCACAATTTAAGCATTGAAATTGGCTGTTCTTGGCTGCCACTGCCGTAGCTCCACAGACAGGGCAATCTGCGGTGACAATACTTCGACGCACCCACCACTGCACGCCCAAAATCGCAATTACGGGAGCGATCGTTACAAAACCAATCAAAACAAACACGGAGTTAACCAGCCAACCAAGACCGAGCGAACTGAGTAACCAAACGATAAACAGTGTTGTAAGCCAAAACCTCAGCCCAGAAAAATTGTTGTTGCCCTGATTTAAATTATTACCAAATGTATAAAATCTCATGGATTTTCGTTTGATGAAACTGTTGACCTAATCATACCCTTGTTAATTAAAAGTTAAGGTATGGTTTACCGTTACAAGGCTTGAGGGCTTTGGAGCTACGAAGTTTTTGCAAGGGGGAAATAATTTGTAAAAAAAATTTGCGATCGCGACAACAAATTTTTAATCAAAATCTCAAATCAATGCTAGAGTTGCGTCTAAATTTATGTGGTTTACCTCGCAGCCGTCTATGCAAGCCAATCCTGTTAGCAAATCTCAATCCTCACAATCCTCCTATCAGGCTTCTGTGCCAATATCTGTGTATCGGGAGCTTGCAGCAGAGTTACAAAGAACCCAGGGCAAGCTATCGTCTGCTCAGTTGCAAAACGATCAGCTTAGTAAGCACAATCAACTATTAATCAAAGAATTTGAAGCAATTACCCAGTCAGCCCAAAGAATTCAACTGATAATGGCTCAATCGACATCCTCAGCGACAAAACTCTCGGATGTTGTTGCCAATATCAGGTCAACATCGCAAGCACAGGCAATCTCGCAGTCTCAGGCACAGGCTCAAGCTGTAGCACAAACCGTCGCTAGAAGTCTTGCTCAACCTCAAGCTCCCGTTCAAAGCTCCCCCTCAAATCAAAGCACTCAGACAATGCAAGAAGTGGCTAGTAGAAACACCACCTCCGCGATGCCAATGTTTGAGGTCGATTCGCTTACCCCGTCGGAAGCAATTTTTACTTCTAACCTCAAGCCTAAGAAACAGCCTAAAACCAGTACACATCAGGAAATAGCTACGGGAATCGACCGACAAGACTCGGCACAAGCTGGCAGTATGAATGGTTGGTGGTTGGCTCTGACAATTGTTTTCATTGTGGGGACTTCTTTTGGGGCAGGCTATTTTCTCATGCGCCCATTTATCAACAATAACGCTGGGAGCAAATAATCCCCTAAAGTGAATGAGAGGATCGATCCTAAGCCTTGAAATGCCTTAAGGTAAACGATTTGACCTATAAGTAGAGGATAGGGGCGGAAATCCCTATCTCTCCAATGGCATAAAATAAAAGTGGCTTTTTGCAGTGCCTTAATCTTATGCTAAACTCTAATACGCTACGCGGGTGTAGTTTAGTGGTAAAACTCCTGCCTTCCAAGCAGATGTTGAGGGTTCGATTCCCTCCACCCGCTTTATTCCTAGCTAAGAAGCCATGGCACAACTAAGTCAAAAGAGATCGCAAAATGTCGAGGGTGATTTTTACGTAGACAGCACCTGCATTGATTGCGATACCTGCCGATGGATGGCACCAGAGATTTTCTACGCAGTGGATGGACAATCAGCCGTACAGCATCAACCCATCCAACCCAATCAAAGATTGCTGGCGATGCAGGCGCTGTTGGCTTGTCCCACGGCATCGATAGGGACGGTTGAGAAGCCCACAGACATCAAAGTTGCTCAAGAGAGCTTCCCCATTCCCATTGCTGAGAATATCTATCATTGTGGGTTTCACTCCGAAAAATCTTTTGGGGCAGCCAGTTATTTGATCCAACGACCCGAAGGAAATATCCTGATCGATTCGCCCCGCTTTAACCCGCCTTTGGTGAAACAACTAGAAGCAATGGGTGGTGTGCGCTATCTTTACCTGACGCATCGCGATGATGTCGCCGATCATCAAAAATTTCACGATCATTTTGGCTGCGATCGCCTACTACATACCGACGAAATCACCTCTGGCACAAGTTCCGTTGAAATTCAGTTCTCTGGCATAGAACCCATACAACTAGCTCCCGATCTACTTATAATTCCGACACCCGGGCATACCAAAGGTCACACGGTTTTGTTGTACCGCGATCGATTTCTCTTTACAGGAGATCACTTGGCTTGGTCAAACAATCTAAATCAGTTAATCGGATTTCGCAATGCTTGCTGGTACTCATGGCCAGAGACAACAAAATCGATGCGGATGTTAATGGATTATTCCTTTGAGTGGATACTTCCGGGGCATGGCCGCCGTTTTCATACCGATCTCGACACCATGAAACAAGAAATGCAAAAATGTGTAACTTGGATGGAAGCCCATTAGAGTTTTTTATAGCGCTCCTAAACGAGTTTAAATTTATTTGTAGCCTAGGTATCTTGCCTGCATAGAATTTCATCCTGTAGCACATTCACAAATGATAAAGGCTTGAAATATTTAAGAATTTCTCCATCCATTCAGACATAAGGACTATATTCTTGCTGCGCGAAAAAATTGCCTATTACCTTGATGACTTAGAAACACCCATTGGCGAAGCGATTACAATCGCGATCGCTTTATTAGTACTTTTGTCCTCAGGTATCTTTGTGGCACAGACCTATGAGTTGCCCAATTCCCTCCGTCATGTGCTGGATATCATCGATAATGGCATCCTAGCGACCTTTACCTTAGAATATCTTTTACGATTTTGGTGTGCAGAAAAAAAATTAAAATATTTCTTTAGCCTTTACGCAATTATCGATCTGGTCGCCATTTTGCCCTTCTTCTTGGGTGTATCAGACATTAAGTTTATTCGGATCTTGCGTTCGTTTAGGATTTTAAGATTGATTCGTTTGTTGAGCAAGAAATCGCTACTGGGGCGATTTGTGAATGAGGATCGGCTAATTTTTACACGAATCCTCTTTACATTATTTGCCATTATTTTTGTCTACTCAGGCTTAATCTACCAAATCGAACATACAAGCAACCCTAAGGGATTTCACACCTTTTTAGATGCTTTTTACTTCTCTGTCGTGACGATGACCACGGTCGGATTTGGGGATGTAATTCCCACTTCTCAAGCAGGAAGATTATTAACTGTGTTGATGGTGTTGACAGGAATTGCCCTAATTCCTGTCCAACTTGGTGAATTATTTAAAAAGCTAGTCAAAACAAGCACTCAAGTAGAAACACCCTGTTTTGACTGTGGGTTATCTACTCATGATGTTGATGCTAAATTTTGTAAGGTTTGTGGCGCAAAATTAATCCCCGCGTCTTGTCCTATTGATGCCGTCAAGAATTAGCTGAGAGCTTACGTTTTGTTAGTGAAAGAGCTTGTGAGGTGATTTAAATCACAAGGAAGACGCTACGAACGCACAGGTCTTTACCACGAATATCACGCTTTCCTGCCTTAGTCGATCGCCTGAGGTTGAGAGCAAATGCTTGAAAATTTATAGAGTAGAACTATATACCGACCCAAAAAAGATTGATGATTGTTGAACTTTCCGATTTTGAAACTATGGACATTCAAACTCCTTGGGGTAGGGAGCGAGGGATTTGTTACTTAGGTCAAACCTTCATGCCTATTAATGTCTACAAGTGCGTTCATGAAGCAATTTTGGTTTGCCGTCAAGACTTGGAGGCTGGGTTGCTTTCAATTGTGGTGGTAGAAACCAATCGTTTTTCAGTGTGGTGGGAATTGCCTGATTGGTGATTGGCATCACTAGAACCTTACCTCAATGTCACAAATGGTTATTCCTATGCGTCACGTAGCAGAAAGTAAAACTATCCGAAGATTTGTAATGTAAAGTCTTACCTCCAGATAAACAGCTATGGTTGTTCTTTCCATTTCAGAAGTCAAAACCGTAAATCTTAAGACTCCCTTGGGTTCTGAGTCGGGTATTCGATATTTAGGTCAGACTTATTTGTCAACTAGCTCTTGCAACGGCATCAATGAGGCGTTACAAATCTGCCGTCGGGATTTAGATGCTGGTCTATTTTCGATTGTGGTTAAAGAATGCGATCGCTTTTCGGTGTGGTGTCCTTTACCCAATTTGTCAAAACCATGATTGGACTGGGGCACTTGCAAGGGATTGTTAATGATGGGTTTCCAACTTGTATAGGAGTTGTAATGATATTCTGGGGATTTGTAAGGCAAATACAAGTCATTCATGTTGCATCAATTTTCATTAGGGAACCGTTCGATAATTAGAAATGTTTTATTTGCAGCGATCGCTGTCTTTAGCATTGCAATCGCAATTTATCTCTACAAATTTAACGGTCAGATCACGGGCTTTTTTCGGATTGGCGATGCCATCCCGCTCTCACCCTATTTAGAAGGTCAGAAATTTTTTCTTCATTCGGGTAAAGTCGGCAATGATGGACAGCAATTTTTAAGCATTGCCCTCGACCCTTTGCTTCAAAACCAAGGAACGCTTGCAGCACTTGACAATCCCACCTATCGCTATCGCAGGATTCTCTATCCTCTCCTAGGATATATTCTGGGATTTGGGAGTCCTCGATGGATTCCCTTTGCTTTAGTAGGAATCAACTGCCTCTGCATTGTACTGATTGTCTATGTTATGGGGTTGATTTTACAGTCGCAACATCAGAAAAGTTGGCGATCGCTGTTTACGCTTTGCATTCCAAGTGTGTGGATGGTGCTATCCGTTTCAACTGCCGACTTACTCAGCGGTTTATTACTAGTCACCACGATATTTTTCTATCAAACAGAGCGACCATTCTATGCCTCGCTAACTCTTGCTTTAGCCTGTATGACGCGCGAAACTATGTTGATGCTATGGCTGGCAATCGCGATCGCGAGTGTTATGGATCGCAAAGGCAAGCAGCTTTTATATCTTCCACTGGCAGTAGTTCCTATAGGTTTATGGAATTTTTCCATTTTGCAAAGATTTCCACTTTTAAGTGATAACTCCCCCTCGGTTGCACGACATTTTAGTTATCCTTTTGTCGGCATTCTTGAGAAAATATCAGCTTTTTCGCAAGCAGGATTAACTAGCATTAATCTTTTTGATATTTATCTTTTTGCATTGTTGATTGCGGCATTTACTTTAATCAACTTATCTTTAAAGCATGGATGGCAACATCTTGAAGTTGTTTTAATTACTAGTTGGCTCTATGGAGCATTATTTCTAATCAGTAAAATGCAAATACTAGGGCATTTTGTTGACTATAGTCGCGTGTATATTGATATTTATTTTTTGCTATTAATCAGCATCATTCAAAAGCCAAACATTCCTAAAGAAATCATATTTTTTCTCGGCGGATTAGGAAGTATTACTTATATTCTTGCATTTGCTTTAGAAAAAGTATAACGATATTAAGTGACCCATAATCCAGAAATACACATGTTTAGTATGTCAAAGCAGTTGAATGGATATGATTTCATAAAAGATAGAATAAAGATTTATTTTTTTATCTTTCTCTGCTTTTTAGGATTGGCAATTGTTAGCGTTATCTTAAAAAAGGATTTTAATTTCATCGTCTCAGATGGACGTTATTACTATGCCTATTTACCATCAGCGATCGTTGATTTCGATTTCGATTTTACCAATCAAATTACGGAAAATTGGGGTGTTGATTTTACACCTGCACTCCTAGAGCAAAAAACACCCATTGGTCTAGTTCGCAATAAATATACCATTGGTTTAGCTCTATCCTTAGCTCCTGTATTTGTTTTTGCCCACCTCGTTTCTTCACTATTATATAAGTTAACGGGTTTGTCTTGGTTCTTACCCAATGGTTATTCGAGCATTTACCAGTTATCAGGATTAATTTCTATTCAGTTATACGGGCTATTCACTTTCTGCCTAATCGATCGCTTTCTTAGAAAGCAGCTTAAGTTTGATAAAAAAGTAATTCTATTAGGAATTATTTTTGTTTGGGTTGGTTCGCATTATTCCTATTACTATTTTCGCGAGCCATTTATGGTTCATGTTGTCTCAGCATTCTGGGTCACGACTACGATTCTTATATCGTTCCAATGCCTATTAAATTCGCCAATAAATCCTCAAAATGGCTCTGGAGTAGTTACGGATAATTTCTCTAAAAAGCCAATCCTTGCAATTTTTCTCAGTTTTTCACTCTCAATGGCTGCTACTTGTAGACCGACAAATCTATTCATTATTCCTGTCGTAGGATGGGGAATTTATTATCTATTTAGAAATACAGATATATTTAAAAAGGCTCAAATAATCTTGCTATTTTTTCTGGGTTTAATTCCTCTAGGTCTACAACTACAAACATGGAAGCTACTGTCAGGTAGTTACGTTTATTATAGCTATGGAGAGGAAAGATTCAATTGGCTACAACCTCAATTTTTTCAGGTCTTACTATCATCCCGTCACGGATTATTCTTTTGGTCGCCATTATTAATTTTCTCGGCGATCGCAGTTGTAATCTTTCTTGCCAACCCTGAAAAAATACGATCGCTAAAACTATTTTTTAGCCTAATAATTTTCTCTGCCTGCATACTTTGGTACTTTAACGCTTGCTGGCACATGTGGTGGTTTGGGGATGCTTTTGGCGGGCGTGCATTCCTAGAACTAACGTTTTTATTTGTCACAGGTATCACCTGTTTTATACAATGGGTATTCTCGCAATCTTCACGTATAAGAGCGCTCTATTTTTCTCTGATTGGTTTATGTATAACTTGGAATTATTTACTTATGGCGCTTTACATTACCAAAAAAATTAGTCGTTCAGATTCTATTCTGTGGTTTTAATCATGCAAAATTCATCTGTTGTGTCACCTCAAAAATCTTTGTCTGTGGTTGTGCCTGTTTACAATGAACAATTGACCCTTGAATTAGTTTTAGAAAGGCTCATTGAGATTGTGGATCCATTAGAAATTATTGTGGTGGACGATGGGTCTAGCGATGGCACAAATCTAATTTTAGAGAGCATTTGCTTAAAATACTCACAAATTCGCCCCATTTATCATAGTAAGAATCGGGGAAAAACAGCCGCACTAATTTCAGGTTTCTCAGCAACATCGGGGGATATTGTGATTGTACAAGATGCCGATCTTGAATATAACCCTGAAGAAATTTCTATGGTGATCGAGCCAATTCTTCACGGTGAAGCAGATGTGGTTTATGGCTCTCGTTTTTTAGTGCGTAAAGCAGCTAGAGTTTTATATTTCTATCATTTTCTGGCAAACAAATTTCTGACCTTTTTGAGTAATTTGTTGACGAATGTGAATATGACAGATGTCGAAACTGGCTATAAAGCATTTAAGGGTGAAATTATCAGAAATATGGTCATTACATCTAGTGGATTTGGCTTTGAGATTGAGGTTACTGCCAAAATTGCTAAACTAAATTGCCGAATTTATGAAGTACCAATTAGCTACTATGGTCGAACCTATGAGGAAGGGAAAAAAATTGGGATTAAAGACGGATTGTTAGCAATTTGGTACATCATTTATTTCAATTTATTCTGTTCGTTAAAGGCTTCATTTCGGGCTATTCCTGAAAGCTTTCTCAAAAAAGGTTCTAAACTTCTTTCCTAGCTTCGCTCAGGTCTTATCCTTCCATAGAAATTTCATAGAAATAGATTCAATCCAATTTCTAGGCTTCACAATGACTAGGTTTCACAACGAGACGTCTCGTTGTGCTTCTTTGAAAGATTCCAATGAAAGTAGTTTCTAGGGTAAAGGAATGGGCGATCGCTTTAGAGACTTTAGAGAATAGTGTCCTTTATCCAATCCATCAGATTTCTCCATCTCTAAACTGAATTAAAACAAGTCGTGTTACTTTTGATAGAACTTTTTCTAAGGGGGGCGAAAACAATATAAACTTTTGTAAAGAGTTTAATATCATAATTTTATGACAAAAGGATCTGGATTTGGACAACTGCCAGGACAGCCGAAGAAGACAAAAAAGAAGAATGTAAAACGGGAGCAGGCTTCTCAAAAATATGATGAGATGAAAAAGCAGGGGCTACCTGAGTTTAATATTTTCGTTCGATATGAGGGTAAGGACTGGATTCCCGCCGGCTCTATGACAGTCGATCGCAGCGACAAGATCGTTCAAGCGATTTTTCAACAGGAACAAGAGTTGCTCAAAGGGGCTTTACGTCTGTATCCCAAGCTGAGTAAGTACAAGGATAGTTTGGAGTATGGTTATCGCTTTAAAGAGTTTCCTGATGAAGCGATCGCCTTAGCAGTACGTCCTCAACCGACAGTAGGTGACAAACTCGCCAAAACTGTGACCCAGTTAAAAGAAGGTCTATCATCCCTTTTTAATCAGAAAAAGAAAACAAGCTAGCGAAAAGCTTCTTTAGTCAATTGTTAGAAATTCAACCGAATATTTTAGAGCAAGAATTGTTTGTAAATTTAGGCAGTTTTTGCTCTTTTTTTATCCAAACTACGTTTTTCTTTAAGGGTAGATCTATCCTAATATCGTATAGATTAAGATAGATCGGTATTAGACATAAATTTTTGGGCATCCGTAACATGGGCTAAAACCTAAAAAGATATAGTTATGCCTTAAAAATTGCCAGTTTTAAGCAGTCAGGGTTGCAGTAAGTTAGTATAATTCTGGAAAATCGGAGAGTCCCAATATGCAGCTAAAAAATGTAGTTCAACCCTTTGGGGAAGTTAACGTCTATAAGCAAAGCAATGGAGAACTTGAGATTGTTGCGACGATTTTGATCGTCCCCGACATCGAGGGCGCAAGGGTGGGGTTAGCGCTTGATGGCTCGGCATCCATGAAAAAGATCTATGGGATTAGTGGCGTAGTTAGTAGCTTTTTTGCAGATGCGGCGGTCACTCAAAACGTTGTAGAGCCTGTGGCGCGAGTTATGGTCAACTATCTTGCCAATTTTTCGTCTACGGGCAAGGTCGATTTTATTTACTGGGCATGCGGGGCTGCTGGAGAATTAATTGAAGATCTCGGTAGTTTTAGCGGTGAAGAAATTCACAACGTGATCATTAAGGGGCCAAAGATTCCTTGGGGAACAGGGACGCAGTTACTGCCACCCGTTAGATTTTTTATTGACAAATACAAGGACGCACCAGTTCTAGGGGTTAAGCAACCCGCTGCAATTTGTTTGATTATTACTGACGGTGTGATCGAAGACTTAGAAGAAGTCAAAGAGTTTTGCTTTAAGTACGCTTTAGAAGTAGCTGATGGTCATAAGCCATTCATCAAGTTACTTTTGATTGGTGTTGGTAAAGAAATCGATGAGGTTCAGCTAGAAGACCTAGACAATATGTTTGAGGGTAGCTTTATCAAGGACAGTACTGGCAAAGAAATCGATCTGTGGGATTATCAAACCGCCGATAATATTCAAATCTTGGAGCAGATTTTTAAAGAGTTTGTCTCTGCGGAAACGATCGTTACCCACTATGGTCGGATTCTCAATCAAACGGGTACTGTGTGCGAAGAATACAACTTTGGCGTTCCCGCATTTATGAGATTTCGTTTGCCCCCTGACTCAACTTCATTTACCCTAGAATTTTCTGGCGGCAGCGTTACCCAAGATATTTCTGAGGCTCTCAAGTAACTCTAATCATCGGGGGGCATTGAGAAACCATTCCATCCATGAGAATTGATAACGATAAGTTGCGATCGCTACCCCCCATACCCTTTCTTTGTTAACCTCAAAGATATAGATATTCCATCAGGGTAATGGGAAACCAATGAGCGGTAGCCACATCCGATTAAACCGAGCCACCCGTGAATGGGTTATCTACTCACCCATTCGTCGCAAGCGTCCCCAAGACTTTCAGCCCAAGCAGCCCGAAGTGGCTCCCCTCGAACTAAGGAGCGATCGCTGTCCCTTTTGCACGATGGACACCAGCGATCGCGAGGCGATGTTGCTCGAAATCCCCAATCTGACTGGAACGAGCTGGCAAACCTGTGTCATCCCCAATAAGTATCCCGCCCTCTCCCCCGATGTAGAGCCAAAGCGATCGCTCTCTGGCATTTATATGGAACTGCCGGGTTACGGTCATCACGAGATTGTGATCGAAAGCCCCGAACACAACCAAACGCCAGCGACCATGCTGCTCGAAGACATTGTGGCGATTATCGAGAGCTATCGCCAACGCTATCTAGAATTAATCAAAATCAGAAAAAATCTATTCATCATGATTTTTCGCAATCATGGTAAAGCTGCTGGGGCTTCGTTACAGCACCCCCACTCGCAGATCATCGCCACGCCGATCGTGCCTCGCCGCCAACGCTGGCTGGAGGATGAAGCCCAGCGCTATTTTGACGAATGGGGAACCTGTGCCTATTGCGATATGGTGGAATTTGAACTTGGCGATCGCCATCGCGTCATTTGCGATAACGAACAGTTCCTAGCCTTTATTCCCTTTGCCGCTGAAGTTCCCTTTGAGGTTTTAATTCTGCCGAAAGAACACAATGCCGATTTCGGTACAATTTCTCCTTCCCAAACGATTTCCTTCGCCAAAATCCTCAAAGAGGTTCTGGCAAAGCTGTACGTTAAACTCAAAAATCCTGCGTATAACTACGCGATCGTAACCGCAGCGCGATACAAGGCAAGCGAACCCCATTTGCATTGGTATTGTCAGATTCGCCCTAATCTCACAACCCCCGCTGGTTTTGAAATGGGATCGGGTATCAGAATTAATCCTTCGCTACCCGAGGCAGATGCTGCTTTTCTGAACGAGATCGAAAATGAAGTTGAAGCCTAGCAAGTTGAAGGTTATGATTCCTCAACCCATAGGCATCGTGGCATACTACGCAGCCACATAACCTTAACGTAGAATGATTTCAAAGATGTGGAAACTTTAGCCAAAGTAGTCCTATGCGCGATCGCACGCTCCAAAATCATATCCCGCCTAGTAAATCCAGAAAGTTACCACTTCGTTTCATTCTGATCGGTCAGTTCTGCGTCTTGATCGCGGGCATATCAGGACTAACAGCATGGCTATCTTGGCGCAGCGAACAAGAGACGATCGCAAATTTGGTCAGTCAACTTCAAGATGAAATCAGCGATCGGATCGGTCAAAAATTAACGTCCTATCTCGAAACCCCACATTTGATCAACCAGATGAACGCCGATGCCATCCAAAGGGGAGAGCTTAAAACACAAGATCGAACGAGCGAACGCTATCTCTGGCAGCAGATGCAACATTTCCCCTCAGTCTCTTGGATCTATTTTGGGGGCGAGAAGGAAGGCGAATTTATTGGCATCATGCGATTAGAGCCGGAGAGATCGCTACAACTGGCAATTAACCATGGGTTTCAACGCTACTATTACAGCCTAGATTCTCAGGGTAATCGCCTCGCCCAGAAAGGAAATCCAGAATTCTATGATGCTCGAACTCGACCTTGGTATCAAGCCTCTTTGAAAACTGATAAACCGACTTGGAGTGAAATTTATCAAGATTCTGTTCTGCCGGATCGGGTAATTACTGCCTGTCTTGCTGTCTATGATGTGGCGGGTAATCGCATCGGGGTTTTAGGGGTCGATCTTTCACTCAGGGATATTCAGAAATTCTTAAGTGGTCTAAAAATTGGCAAGTCCGGTCAAGCCTTTATTATCGAGCCCTCAGGATTACTCGTAGCTAGCTCAGAGGCTGAAACTCCCTATGCGATCGCCAGCGATTCCAAAACGCGTCAACGATTACCGGTCAAAGATAGTCGTCAGCCGCTGATTCGCATAGCATCTCAGTACCTAGAGCAACATTTTGGCAGTTTCGAGCAGATTCAGAAGGAGCAACAACTAGATTTTTTTGTGGAAGGTAAACATCAATTTCTTCGGGTACTTCCCTATCGAGACGATCGCGGCATTAACTGGATGATCGCGATCGTCTCACCCGAATCGGATTTTACAGAGCAAATTGATGCGAGCCGACATGCCACAATTTTTCTCACCTGCTTATCCCTAGGGGGGGCGATCGCTCTGGGCATTCTCACCACGCGTTATATCAACAAACCCCTACGGCGTTTGACCCTAGCAAGTCAAGCTCTGGCGAATGGAGATCTCGAACGGGAAGTTCCCTCGGCTGAGATTGACGAACTCAATATGCTCTCCCAAGCCTTTAACCAAATGGCATCTCAGTTAAAGGGCATCTCTAAAAATACAAACAAGAGTAGGAAGGGATTTGAGGAAAATGA
>NZ_JAZBJZ010000067.1:0-27851 GCF_036349135.1 Tumidithrix elongata BACA0141 | reverse complement strand
CGAAGTATTCTTTGCTTCATCAGACCCCGTTGCATTTCATTCTTGAATTGGCGATTCATAGAGATATTAAGCCTGCAAACCTAATTCGACGAAAGAAGGATGGGAAAATAGTTCTGATTGATTTTGGCGCTGTCAAAGAAGTTGGGCGTGCCAAGGTTGATCCGACTCATACAACTACAGTATCTTTAGTGATTGGCTCCCTCGGATATATGCCTGATGAACAGGCTGCTAATAAGCCGCGCTATGCAAGTGATATCTATGCGGTAGGTAGAGTCGCAATTCAGGCTTTAACAGGCTTGAGACCCGATCAATTCGTCGACGATCAAAATACTGGTGAGTTGGTTTGGCAAAATTACGCGCAATCCTGCCAAGAATTAACATCTGTACTCGATAAAATGGTGCGCTCACATTTCAAGGAGCGTTATGCAGATGCTTCGGAAGCATTGGTTGCAGTACGGTCTCTTTCTACGATTACAGAAGGCTACCTTGATCCTACTTTACTGCCCAATTATCTTGCTCAAACTGTAATTGGGCAACAAGAAATCGCAACTACACTAACAGGTTTTTCACCTACAATTCAAGAGACGGTGGGGATACCCATTTCTCCCGAAATTTTGCCTACAGTTGCAGTCAATAAACATGGGCAAAATCAGGTTATAGCAGCAACAGAAATTGTCAATTCTGCTTCTGTGAGCAAGAGTCTAAGAACTCAAATTGTTCCAGATGCTAACTCATCATCAAAGCGACATTCTTTGGTCTGGCTTTGGGGTTTACTTGGGGTGCTTTCGATTGGATTTGCAGGTTTTGGTTCTTACACTTGGCTGCGTGATCGTGATTTTCAGAATGCCCTCGATGATGCGAAGCGCTTTCAAAGTAGTGCTAACTATGCGGCTTGCCTAGACAAGGTTGGCTCTATTCCCAGTGATAACTCTCTGTCTGAAAAAGCTAAGATGATTTCACAATCTTGCAAACTAGGTCAAGCAAAAGAACAACTTACTACAGCACAAAATCTGGCAAAAGAGGGCAAGCATCAAGAAGCGATCGCAATCGCGTCCAAAATCAGCACAGACACGCCTAGCCATGCCCAAGCTAAGGCTTCCATTGCCGATTGGAGTGATGCCCTACTAGTAAAAGCAACCGATATTTATGCTAAAGATGGTAAGTTAAACGAAGCTGTTAATCTAGCTAATTCCATCCCATCAGATACAGCAGCGGGCAAGAAAGCTCGTGATTTAGTTCCCCAATGGCAATCCGCTTGGAAGAATAGCGAAGCAAATTTTAAACTTGCCAATGATGCCAGCCAAAAACGTGATTGGGCAAAAGCAATCGCTTCAGCTAAGCAAGTTGCTGACACTCCATTCTGGACTGGAAAAATACAACCTATTCGCAAGAAAGCCGAAGACGAGTTAGCCTTGCTCAGTCAGCCTGCACCCGTCAATATAATCAACCCTCCTTCGGGTTCGACCGATCGCATTGTTGACAATCCTGTCTATAATCCGACTCCAGTTTATGATACCCGACCTTCTTACTCTCCGCCGCCACAGCAAGAAGTTTATACCCCTCCAGCTCCAGCACCTGAGCGAGTTTACAGTGCACCTGCACCATCCAGTGACTGCAATAGGAAACATTGCTGATCTCCATTGTTGCATCAGGGTGCATTCCGAAGACAGATAACACAGATGACTATAACTACTATGATTCTTTCAGTTCGCAGAATTGTATTCTTAGCTGTGATAACTGCAGCCACATTGATCGGATTACTGGGCAGCACCACAGTGCTAGCCGAAAACCATCCCAAAATGGATGATGAAGAACTAGATCTGCGAAAGGGTGTAGCATGGGCTGCAGGTGGCTTTCCCTACAACCAAGTTGTGGATATAGTAGATGGACTAACAGATAAGGTGTTAGGGCGTATTGTCCCAGATCGCCATGGAGTTGGAGGTGTAATACCTGGGGGGTTTATTGCTTCTCCATTTAGTTCTCCCAAACCTGGAACAGTCATCTTTGTCTCAATTTGGGGGGTCAGCCTAGCAGGCGATCGACCTCCTGGTTGCTATGTAGAGTATTTTTTGCAGTTTGCACCTCGCAACGGGGAAGCAGAATTGGATGCTATTATCCCTAAGCGCCTCGAAATCCGCATAGGAAGTAGAGTAATCGAGGTTGATCCCTTTCGCGACGCTTCCAAAACTCGCCGCTCTTTTGATTATATATATGAGGACTTGGATAACCGTCGTTGGAAAAGCACTTGGTATATGACACGGAACCTGTTTCGCCTCACGGCTGATGATGTTCGGATTCTTATGAATGCACCTGAAGGCGAGGTGCGTACACGCTTGACCGTAGCTGGCGGCGAACGGGTGATTGTGCCGATTGGGGCAGGTACGGTGGCACAATGGAAAGAAGCATATAAACTTGACCCAACATGTGGAGAGGGTAATTCCAAACCACCCGTAGAATCTAAGCCTGTTACAGCAAATCCTGTCACCACTAGTCCCCAGCCTGTAGCGACTAATTCATCTAACACAGATCCGCAGCCGCCCGCCTCAGACGTTCGCGTTCAGGGGCAGGTAGCAATGGCAGCGCGTCAGTCAAGAGATGATGTTGCCGTTATTCTTAATAGTGCCTATGTCACTAGTGGAGGCACTTACGAGGCAGGGCTGTTAATCGAAAATCGTAGCGATCGCCCATTCACTTTTGTCCCTATATTTGCCAAGGTTGTAGACAGCAATGGCAAAGAAGTTGCAGCCAGAGTTATTCTTGCGAATGATAGTGCTTCGACGGCTGAGCCAGGGAAAAATATGCGCGGTAGAGTAGTTGTCTTGGGGCGAAAATGGGATGCTTCGGGTAGTCAAAACCTATTTTTGGTGATTCAAGGCAGTGGCGATCGCAATTTTCGCATTCCATTTTAGGTAGTACTGATGTCCATCGCAAGGCTAGAGATCCGCAAAGGCAATGGTTCTATTCAACATTTTACGATTGCCTCTGACCTTTTAAGCATTGGGCGAACGCCTGATAATATGCTGCGACTTGATAGCTTAGATGTCTCTCGTCGCCACGCTCAACTTACCCTCACCCAACAGGGGCACTATGTATTAGAAGACCTCAAAAGTGCTAGTGGCACAATTGTTAACCAAAGAGCATTAGTCCCGCATCAACCTCAGCAACTCAATCAAGGGGATTGTATTAAGATTGGCAGTTTCGAGTTGCTGTTTTTTAGTAGCGATATCACGTCTCCTCTTTCAATAGAGCAAGAGTTTACTGTTTTTGCCCAAAACCCTGCGATCGACAAAACGATAGTTACGTCAGGGTCATCAAAACCAATCCTTCGCATTTCTACGCCCCAATGGATGCGTGAGTTTGCTTTAACTCAAGAGCGTATCACTTTTGGACGATCTCCTAGTTGTGATATCTGCATCGATCTGCCTGTAGTTTCAAGTCAGCATGGGTACTTACAGCGCTGTGCTGATCGCTACGAAATTATCGATTTGAATAGTAAAAATGGTATTAACTATAACAACTTACCCATTCGTCAGCGTATTCTTGATGATGGAGATATTTGCTACATTGGTGGGATTATCTCTCTTCAATTTCTGGCAGCAGGTCGATCAGAGATTCCCAAAAAAACAAGTCCTGAACATACACAAGTTTCAATCGGTCAACGTTTCCCAATTCGGATAGGTCGTGCCCCTCAAAATGATATCTGTATTGATCACCCCTCTGTCTCACGATTCCATGCCGAAGTTCTGAAATTGAGTGGCTCATTAATTCTTCGTGATCTCAGTTCTGGAAATGGTACTTTTGTGAATGGCAAAGCCATTAATCGAGACTGGGTGCTCAAGGTAGGTGATGGCATACGGATTGGCATGAGTTCACTTACACTCAATATTGATGAGACACTGGATCGAGTTGATGAGACTGGAAACCTTCGCATTGATGCGGTACAACTGACCAAAGTGGTTGGGAAAGGGATTAAACTTCTAGATAACATCTCAATTTCTATTCTGCCTAGAGAGTTTGTGATTATTGCAGGGGTAAGCGGTGGTGGGAAATCAACTCTATTAGATGCCCTCAATGGATTTCGCCCCGCTAATAAAGGTCATGTATTCGTAAATGGAACTGACCTATACAAAAATTTTAGTGCCTATCGAACTCAGCTGGGCTACGTCCCGCAAAAAGATATTGTGCATATGGAGTTGAGTGTTGAGCAAGTCCTAGACTATGCTGCTCAATTACGCTTGCCCAAAGATACAACTCCTAGTGAACGTGCTCAACGTGTCAATGTTGTGCTAGAAGAACTTGAACTTACTCATCGTCGGCAAATACCAGTTAAAGCGTTAAGTGGCGGTCAGCTTAAGCGAGTTTCTATTGGCGTCGAGCTAATTACAGAACCAGGTCTATTTTTTCTGGACGAAGCAACTTCAGGACTTGATCCTGGTATGGATGCAGAAGTCATGCAGCTATTGAGAAAATTAGCCGATCGCGGACGGACTATTATGCTGATTACACATAATATTGGTAATATTTACGCTTGTAATCTTGTGGTATTTTTGGCTGCTGGTGGAAGAGTGGCATATTTTGGTTCACCTCAAGAAGCACCACAGTATTTTGGAGTCTCAGAGTTTAAAGATATTTATCAAAAAGTGGAAAGAGATTTAACACCAGTCGCTTGGCAGCAACGCTATCTTCATTCCCCCTATTATCAAAAATATGTGGTAGAAAGGCAGCAAGAACTGCATGAAGATATTACTGGTACTAGGGTTAGACAACAACCTACATTGGCAGGATCAGGAAAGCATATTTCTAATTGGTCACAATTTCTAATTCTCTCTCGTCGCAACATTGATGTCTTGCTGCGAGATCGGGTTAGTCTTTTGCTTATGCTGGCGATCGCACCGATCATTGGATTACTTGACTTCATCACATGGAAGCCAGAAATTTATGATTTGGATAAGGGCAATGCATCCCAAGTGATCACAATGCTATTTACAACAGTTTTATTTGCTGTAATGACTGGTAGCCTGACAACTATGCGTGAAATTGTCAAAGAGATAGAGATATATCGCAGAGAACACATGGTTTTTTTGACAATATTGCCATACATCTTCTCTAAGGTCTGGATTTTTGCCCTCTTAGCGCTCTATCAGGCGGCAGTTTTTGTTTTGCTTAAATATCTAGCAATCCAACTTCCAAATAATGGCATAATCCTATTAGAAATGTACGTGACACTCGTACTCTCTGCGATCGCAGGCATGATGATGGGCTTTCTGGTGTCAACAGTTTCACCAAATCAAAACGTGGCTCCGTTGCTAACTATTATTTTTCTGATTCCACAAATTATCTTTGGTGGTGGGGTTCTTCCTGTTAGTACCTTTGGGGCAGCAGGGCAGGTAGCCAATCAGCTAAGCTTAACAAAATGGCCATTTGAGGCACTGGTAACCATAACAGGCTTAGGTAGAAATGTTGCGATGGATTCATGCTGGCAGCTACCAGAAGCCGAGCGCAAATCACTCTCTGTGGAACAAAAAAAGAAAGACTGCTCTTGCTTGGGGCAGCAAATGTTTACTCGGTGCGAGTTTCCAGGTATCAAAGCTAAATACCGACCTGCAGTAGATTTACCCGAACCATCTAAACCCAAAGCACCAGGCGATCCACCCAGCGACCCTAGAGAATTAGAGAACTATAAAGAAAAAACTAAGGTCTATCAAGACGAAGTACAGCGCTGGCAGAAAGATTACGGTAAGTGGAAGACTGATTATGAAGGTGCTCTTGGAGAAGCAGAGGGTACAATTCAAGGCTACTATCGAGATTTCGGGCATATGTTTAATATAAATCTATTCCAGCACTGGCTCATGCTAGGCATTGCTATTGTTGGGATGTTTGTTACTGTCGTTGTTGTCCAGAAACTCAAGGATTTTCGTCTCTAACCTCTCCACAACTCTTCAAGTTTAAGCAGTAGGATATTCGGCAAGGACATGCTTTAAGTATTGACCTGTGTAGGAATGGGGAACTTTAGCCACCTGTTCGGGTGTTCCTTCGGCAATGATTTCACCGCCGCGATCGCCACCTTCAGGCCCCAAGTCAATCACCCAGTCAGCACAGCGAATTACATCCAGATTGTGTTCGATCATCAAGACGCTATTTCCCTTGTCTACCAAGCGTTGCACGACATCGAGTAACTTATGCACATCGTAGAAACTCAGTCCTGTCGTAGGTTCGTCGATCAGATAGAGGGTTTTTCCAGTGGCACGGCGAGCGAGTTCCGTGGCAAGTTTCACCCTTTGTGCCTCACCACCCGAAAGCGTCGGAGCGGGTTGACCGAGACGAATATAGCCCAAACCCACATCCACCAACATGCCTAGCCGAGTATGGGCAAGGGGAATATTCTCAAAGAAGTGCATCGCTTCTTCGATCGTCATATCTAAGACATCAGCGATCGTTTTATCTTTGTACTTCACCTGTAGGGTTTCGCGGTTGTAACGAGCGCCTTTGCAGACATCGCAACGCACGTAGACATCAGGTAAGAAGTTCATGGAAATCACATTCACACCCTGACCGCTACAGGCTTCGCAGCGACCACCCTTGACATTAAACGAGAACTGCCCTGCTTTATAGCCGCGTGTTTTAGCGGCGGTAGTCAGCGCAAAGGTCTCGCGAATTACATCAAAGGTACCCGTATAGGTGGCGGAATTGGAACGCGGCGTGCGCCCAATTGGAGACTGGTCGATCACGATAAATTTATCCAGCGATCGCAGACCTGAGATTTCTTTCACTCCTGTGGGCAATGGAACCCTGCGGTTGAAATGATGTTCTAAATAGGTATGGAGCAGTTCGTTAATTAAAGTGGATTTGCCCGAGCCAGATACGCCCGTGACACAAACCATCTTACCTAAAGGGATTTTGACATCAATGTTTTTGAGATTGTTGCGATGCGCCCCTTTAATCTCTATCTGTTTGCCATTCCCTTCGCGTCTGAGTTGGGGTGTGAGAATTTGCGATCGCCTTGCGAGATAAGCTCCTGTAATCGAGTCGGGATGATTCTCAATATCGGTGACATCCCCCTGAGCCACGATCTCCCCACCATGAATGCCTGCTCCAGGCCCAATATCTACGAGATGATCGGCGGCGCGGATCGTTTCTTCGTCATGTTCCACCACGATCAGGGTGTTACCCAAATCTCTTAGCTTAACTAAGGTTCCGAGCAAGCGAGAGTTATCTCTTTGATGCAAACCGATACTAGGTTCGTCAAGTACATAGAGAACGCCTGTTAAACCCGACCCGATCTGGGTCGCAAGGCGAATCCGCTGGGCTTCTCCACCTGAGAGACTCATGGTCGGACGATCTAGGGTGAGATAATCTAAGCCAACATCCAGCAAGAATTGCAATCTGGCTTTGATCTCTTTGAGAACCTGCTCGGCAATCTGTTGCGTCCGCGCATCTAATTGTAAATGATTCAATCGCTCTAAACAGGTTCCAATGGGAGCCGAAGTAAAATCCGTAATGCGATAGCCACCAATTCTTACAGACAATGCCTCTGGTTTCAGTCTCGTGCCGTCACAGACACTACAGGGCATATCAATCAGGAACTGTTCTAGTTTTTGTTGGAGCGATTCCCCTGCCTCAGCATACTGCTGCTGTAACATGGCGATCGCACCCTCAAAGCGCTTGTAATATCCTTGATTTTGGCTGCCAAAGCGAGAGTCTGCCTTGATGAAAATCTTCTCGGTGGTTCCGTGCAAAACAATATCTTGCTGATTCGTGCTCAACTGTTCCCAAGGTGTCCCGATATCAAATCCCGCATACTCGCTGACGCTGACTAGCAAAGAGAGATAGTAGGTGTGGCTTTTATCTGCCCAAGGTGCGATCGCGGCATAGACGGGCAATTTAGGGTCGGGAACGATCAGTTCGGGAGAGAAGGTTTTGGTACTACCTAAGCCATGACAGGCCGGACAGGCTCCATAGGGAGAGTTAAACGAAAACAAACGAGGTGATAACTCTTCCATGACCGCCCCATGTTCGGGACAGGCAAAGTTTTCTGAGAAGGTAATCAGGTTTGGGCCGTCAGGTTCTGTCTCTGCCTGTCCGTTGCCAGATGCCTCTGCGGATGGGGTTTCTTTCTCTAGAATCTCGATCATGGCAATGCCCTCCGCCCGTTTCAGACAGGTACTGAGGGAATCCGTCAAACGTTCTTGGATGCCATCCTTGCGAATTAAGCGATCGACGACAATTTCAATATTATGGATTTTATTCTTGTCAAGTTCGATGTTATCGCCCAGTTCGCGCACCTCTCCATTAATTCGCACCCGTGCAAATCCTTCTGCCGCTAGACCAGACAATAGCTTTTTATGGGTTCCTTTTTTGCCTCGAATTACGGGTGCTAGCAAATGGAACTTGCTCTTATCGCCTAGTTCCATAATTTTGTCTACCATCTGATCGATGGTTTGAGGCGCGATGTTGCGATCGCAGATGTGACAATGCGGATCGCCCGCTCGACCAAACAGCAAGCGCAGATAGTCATAAATTTCGGTGACAGTCCCGACGGTCGATCGCGGATTATGAGAAGTAGACTTTTGATCGATCGAAATGGCAGGACTTAGCCCCTCGATGTAGTCCACATCGGGCTTTTCTACCTGACCGAGAAACTGACGCGCATAGGCACTGAGCGACTCGACATAACGTCTCTGACCCTCTGCAAAAATCGTGTCAAAAGCCAAAGATGATTTGCCTGAGCCAGAGACCCCCGTAAATACGATCAGCTTGTCTCGTGGGATGGTAAGGTCAATATTTTTTAGGTTGTGCTGTCTAGCGCCCCTAATATGGATGTGAGTATGATCTGGCATAAGCTATGAGTATTGCCATATTCTACCCTGAAATTTAAGTTGGGTGTACATTCTTGCGCCAGTGCATCCCACGATGTAAATCAATAGGGATACCATCGTGACTTTAAGCTAGAGGATTACACTATCTGGACCTCGATCCCTATGCGTTGATTTATACTTGCCTCCCCCAAATACCTTGCGATCGCCGTTGGCGGTAGGCTTCGTAGAGCAATAAAGATCCACAAATTGCCACATTCAGAGATTCCACATGGTTATTTAAGGGAATTGTGACAGCCTCATCGGCTAAATCGATCAATTCCCTAGATAGACCTTTGCCTTCATTTCCCAACAAAATCAAACTCGGTTGTGTAAAGTCATAATCCCAATAGGCAGTCGAAGCATTGGGAAGCGTTGCGATCGCTTTCATCCCTTGTGCCTGCAATTTTTGCACTTCGGTGGGCAAATCTCTGACAGACTGCATCGGACAGCGAAACCACTGTCCTGCGGTAGCGCGAATAATCTTGGGGTGGGTTAAGTCCACACTGTCTTGACTCACCAACAGACCGTCGATACCCACGGCAACAGCCGAGCGGATCGTTGCGCCTAGATTGCCAGGATCTTGGATTGTTTCTAGGACAACACCTAGGGTTTGAATTCTTGAAGATGTGGCGTTGACTGGGATTGGTGCGACCGCGATCGCACCATCAGGGTTTACGGTGGTGGCGATCGCTGCCAAGACCTCTTCACTCACCAGTTCTAGTCTCAAGCCTTGGCGATCTGTCTGCAATTCAGCTTGGCTTTGGAGTTGTGCGTAAAGCTGTGGATTAAGCACCGCCCATGACTCTGTATGACAAACAATCGACAAAGGGTAAGACGTCGCGATCGCTTCGGTTAAGGCATGGGTTCCTTCGATTAAAAATAATTGCTGCTGTTTGCGCTCTTTGGAACTTGCCCCAAGTTGGCGTAATTGCTTGACAAGAGGATTACGAGTACTAGCGATCATCTCTCTTGCTTCGAGCTTTAAACTTAGCTTTAAACTTAAATGGGTAGCAGCCTTTAAGAGAATGCGGAACGGGAGACTTGAACTCCCAAACCTTTCAGTACATGTACCTGAAACATGCGCGTCTACCAATTCCGCCAGTTCCGCATCACAAATAGAATCAAGTAGGATCCCTATTGCAATTAATAAGTTTGCTCTAATCGGTGCACTGTGTCAATCATTACTTAGCTTTTAGCCTTTGCTCTTTTTTGATTTGCAACAACAAGACGAGAGGTGAAGTAGGTAGCTAGCTATTGGCTTGGAGCGGTCAAAGAAGATTTTTAAGGTATTTCAAAGTATTGACAATGCTTTGGGCGGATAATGCTAAAGTCACGTCGATCGAGGGTGAGAATATGGTTAATGCTTTCTCGTTCAGCGATCGTAACAATGCAAGCATCAACAAAATCTAGCTGACTATCTGCATACTGTTCTAAAATTTCATTAACACGCTGTATGTCATTTACTGTAACTGACTCAATTTGGATAGCACTACTTGCGAGCTGGCTGAGAAAGCTACGCATTGCTTGATGTCCTAACCTTGAGCCGATCAAATAACAGACTTCTGGCAACACAACTACTGGTAGAAGTAGATCCCCTTGGATATTTTGGGCAATGTTGTAAACAAGAGCATGATTTCGATCGCTCTTATCCGTTAAAGCAAACAGAAAGCTTGTATCTAGAATAGCTGTCATATTTGAGTCTCTACCTTAATACTCCATCCCTGCAAAGGTGAAACTTCTTTTGCCAAGATTTCTTCATCGCGATCGGAGATATCACTTTCGCCTGAACTGCCTAAGCCAGCAATACCCAGTAAGAAGGATGAACTGGGACTTTTTAGCTTTGGCAGGGTACTTTTGAACTTTAGGTATTCTACAAAGCTAGCAAGTTCAGGTAATACTTCACTAGGCAGTTCTTGAATTGCTTGAATGAGTTGTTGGTTCATTGTTTTTATTCAAATTATTCAAAAAGGATTTTCCAAAATTTTACTCTTTTAAAGTTGTTTCCAATATTTAGGGCTGCTGATGCTACTCCACAATTGATTTAGGATAGCTAGATGACCCTTTCGCTGCAAATTTTGGGCAAGATAAATAGTATGCAAAAGCTAACAGTTAAATGTTCATAGCTTTTTGTTTATGGCTTCTCGCTCAAATACCCCAAACAGGTGCGTTAATGTGATTAGCGATCGCAAACAAGTTCAAATGACTGATATCAGAGCCTGCAAACAACTCCAGCTAGGCAACCAACTCAAATTAGGTTGGCTAACTACCCTCGTACTCATTTTAGGAGACATTATCGGTTTGGCGATCGCATGGCAAATTGCGGAAAAGGTCAACCGTGCATTTTCTCCTTTGCCGCCACAACTAGATTGGGGGAAATGGTTTGGCTTTTCAGGATTATTCTGGGCATTTGCGGCTGGAACGGTTTTAGCTTTTGCTTACCATAATTTTTATTCCACGGATGCGCAATGGCGAAATTATGTCAAACAGGCGCAGGTAATTAGTGGGATTTACCTGTCATCGCTGGTGCTTGTCTATTTTTACGATCCAAAATTGAGTGCGCCGCGATCGCTATTTTTTCCTGCTTGGCTAGCTAGTATTCTCTGCGTGCTCGGACTGCGACTGGTTCTGACCTTGCTCCTCGAACAGTTTTGTACTGCCCGCACCCAGACCCCCGTATTTATCATTGCGCCTGCCGATCGGATTCCAGTTTTGGCTGAGTTGATTACTGCCAGAACGGGCTATCGAGTCGTAGGCTCGGTGGTTTCCTCCTTAGCGAATACGGCTTCAGCTATGCATCTGATTTCGCTGTCAGGGGCGAGAGAAGTGATTGCCGAAAATCTGCCTGAGACCCAATTAGCATCCAATTTGTACTGGCAACTGCGAAATGCTGGGATTGGCTTGCGGCTTGTGCCCTCTAGCCTGATGATGCTGCATCGACGAGGCTCGCCAGAGATTTTTGCAGGCATGCCCATGATTCGGCTAGAAGCACAGTTTTTTAGCGTTTGGGAATATAGTTTTAAACGGTTGCTCGACTTTGTAGGAGCTGCGATTGGACTCATTGTGCTTGCGCCTGTGTTTATTGCGATCGCGATCGCAATAAAACTCTCATCTAAAGGCAGTGTGTTTTACTGTCAAGAAAGGGTGGGCTTACATGGTCAGGTATTTCGGATGTGGAAGTTTCGTAGCATGTACAAGGATGCGGAGCGCTTTCAGCCAGAATTAGAGCGCTTGAATGAAAGCAAAGATGGTGTGATGTTTAAAATTAAGCAAGATCCGCGCATCATCCCAATCGGGCGTTTTTTGCGACGCACAAGTATGGATGAGCTACCGCAGTTGTTTAACGTACTGATCGGGCAAATGAGTTTAGTTGGCCCTCGCCCATTTCCCATTAGAGATGTGGGTAAGTTTGACAGTTGGCATCACACAAGGCACTTGGTTATGCCTGGAATTACGGGCTTATGGCAAATTTCGGGGCGCTCTGACTTAGTTACCATTGACGCTGTGACTCGCCTAGATTTGTTTTACATCGATCATTGGTCGCTCAACCTAGATTTAGGCATTTTGGTTGAAACTGTCAGAATTGTTTTATTTGGCAAGGGTGCGTATTGAATTCTCTGTATTTTCTACAGCTCTTCAAATCTCTAAAACCTATACGCTGAATTTGTTTTAGGTCTAAAGAGGTGTGCGATCGCGATGAATTAGAGAAATTTATCCCAATCTATCCATATACTCTGCTATACTGATTTACATAACGCGGGGTAGAGCAGCCTGGTAGCTCGTCGGGCTCATAACCCGAAGGTCGTTGGTTCAAATCCATCCCCCGCCATTTCTAACTATAAGAACCCAAATCATAAAGAAAGGTCTGCAAAATATATTTTGCAGACCTTTCTTTTGTAATGCTGAATTGCAACTATGAGGCGAAGCAGCTACTTTTTAACCAGCCGTAATACTTCTAAATAGATAGCCAGCAATTAACCCAATCAAAAGCGCCCAGATTTGCCCAGACTTGACAAAACCATTCCAGCCTTTGCCCATATCACCCAAAACATCTTGCGGAAACTGCTTATCTCCAGTTTGGGCTAACGTCGTCCAATCTACATCGAAAATATTGAAATCAAGCAAGTTAAAGTCAAATAGGCTGAGATCGAAACTGCTGACATCGATCGCACTGATAAAGGTAGGAAGTATATCAATCATGGTTTAACACTACAGGGTTCGCTATATTTTGTTTGAGAGTACTTGTTTAAAAGTACCTAATTTGCCAATTGCTTATTTTGGCACTTCAAGACCACTAAAGTCATATCGTCACTATGGCTATGACCTTCACCGATAAAATCTTGCACCTGTTTGAAAATGTAGTCAAGTATTGCCTGAGGATGGTTAATCTCTGAGGATTCAGGAATGCAATGTTGACAAGCATAATCTAAAGCCTGTCGTAGATTTTCTTCGTCAAAGCGATCGCCTTTGTCATTGGCAGCTTCGGTAAAGCCATCGGTGTAGTAGATCACGACATCATTGGGCTGTAAATGAACGCTCCGCTCTTCAAACTTGGAGCCGACCTCTAGACCGATCAGCGCCCCAACCGTATCTAAAGCATGGACTGTGCGGGTTTGCGATCGCCACAGCAACGCAGGGGTATGCGCCGCATTGCTAAACGATAAAATTTGCGTTTTGGGATCGTATTCCGAGTAGAACATGGTCACGAAACGATGAGATTTCTCTAGGTCATCGTACATAACCTCATTTAGATGTTCGAGAATCTTGCTGGGTGAATGGCTGTTTAGAACTTCAGCCCTTAGCATTCCTCTGGTCATGGTCATGATGAGACCCGCAGGTACGCCTTTCCCCATGACATCCCCGACGACAAAACTCCAGCGTTCGCCTTTTTGAATGGGAATGAAGTCGTAGTAGTCGCCTCCAACACGGCTTGCCGTCAGACAACGCGCCGCAATTTCTATCCCTTGAATCACTGGGCAGTTGCGAGGTAAGAGTTGCCGTTGAATCTCAGCACCGATCTCTAGCTCTCGATCTTGGCGTTCTTTTTTGATTAATTCTGCGGCTAATTCGTTGTTTTCTAGACCCACTGCCGTTTGATCGGCAACTAGGCGCATCAACTTGCGCTTGGTATCATCCCAAGGATAATCAGTCTTGCGGCTAAAGATGTACAGGCGACCGCGCACGGCATTTTTGACTAGGATCGATGTCCCAAACAGATGAACATCTGCCCCTAGGTAGCGACTGACTAATTCATCTAAAGCTGTCGTCGAACCTGAGAATACTTGCTGGATTGCGCGTTCGATCGCATACCGCACCTGTTGAGATTGCATGCCGTGGGCACCGTTATCGGGGCAGTGCAAAGACTCTAGGCTCATCTGTCCGCTTGATTTAAATAAAATCAGCGCCCCACCATCGGAGTCAGTTACCCGACAGGCAATTAGGGGAATTAGTTCTAAAAACTGGTTGAGGTTACTCAGACTGCGGAGGGCATAGCCTAAGAAGCTCAATAGCTCCGAGATTTTTTCACGATCTTGGTTTGACCGCCGTAAGATTTCTTTTAGATCTTTCACCAACACAAGCGAGTCATCTAGTTCAGTTCTAGAGACTTTTTTGGGTGGAGATGATTTTCTAGGTGGCAGTGATAAAGACATACTGTGGCAAAAATCTTGGGCGAAAATCTTAGGCAACAGTCTAGGGCAAAAATGCTAGAAATAAAAAGTTTCTCGAAAGTAATTCACTAAATTTAGTCACATAGTTTAGCGTAACTTGCAGTCAAAAGCTGATGAATATCTATGTATTCGTATTGGTTGATAGATTTCCTAAGGATTTACCTGGATAAAAATGTCAACCCTAGGATGACAAACCGATCTAATTGCTCAAGAGTGCCTCAACAAACTCATAACTAGAGAAGGGTCTTAAATCTTCGATCCCTTCGCCAGCACCAATAAAGCGAATGGGGAGCCCGAGTTGTTCGACAACGGCGATCGCCACACCGCCTTTGGCTGTTCCATCTAATTTGGTTAGCACGACACCGCTAATACCCGCAGATTTAGAAAAGACCTCAGCTTGACGCAAGCCGTTTTGCCCTAATGTGGCATCTAAAACCAACAAAGACTCAATGGTTGCCTCAGGCGCTTTTTTATCAACAATGCGTCTAATTTTGCTGAGTTCCTCCATTAAATTGTTTTTATTTTGGAGTCTTCCAGCCGTGTCAATCAGCAACAGTTCCGAGCCACGCGCTTGCGCCGCTATGATAGCATCAAACACCACGGCGGCGGGATCGGTATTTTTACCCGTATTGGCGATTACCTCGACCTGCGATCGCTCCCCCCAAGCCTGAACCTGTTGTACGGCTGCTGCCCTAAATGTGTCGGCAGCGGCAATTAAAGTTTTATATCCAGATTTGTTAGCAATATGGGCAAGTTTGCCGATCGTGGTAGTTTTGCCGGCTCCATTTACGCCCGTAATCAGCCAGATATTCAACTGATTTTTTTCGGGAACTAGATTGGCAACCGGTGGTTTCTTGTTAGCCCCTTTTTTCTCGACTAGCAGAGGTGCATCCAGCATTTCTCGCAAAATTTGCTTTAAGAAGGCGATCGCGGCTTCAGGGGGTAAGACCTCATTTCTGAGTTTGGTTTGCAGGGCTTGAACGATTTTGTCGGTTGCCTGTACGCCCACATCGGCTTGTAGCAATAAAGCCTCAATCTCATCAACATCATCGGCACCGAGAGGCCCTTTTCCTACTAAGGCTTTGAGTTGATTAACTAGCGTTAACCGCGTCTTATCTAAGCCTTGACGCAAACGCTTTAACCATGTGATTTCCTCTGCCGAAATCTCTTCGGGTCGCCTTCCCTGAGAGGCTAAAACCTCTGCTGACCACAGAAAACTCTCATCAAAGGGGAGTTGGGGTTCGTAAATCGGGATTTGGACTTGTGTTTTGGTTTGGGTTACAACCACAGGCTGAGGCGTTTCTGGCTCTGGCTCGACGATCGCATTTGCCTCCAATGCCGCAATTCTGGCAAGGCGATCAGACTCAGATTGCATCCAGAAGGGTAAAGGTACGGTCGGTTCCTCGTTGGGATCGAAGGTCGAGGCTTCGGGTAAATTGTCTGGAACTGACTCGCTGGCAACAGGCTCTGCAACAGTTTCTATAACTGGTTCAGGTGTTGGTTCAGGTGTTGGTTCAGGCGATGGTTCAGGTGTTGGTTCAACGGTAGGTGCGTCCGTAACAACAGGTTCCTCAACAGTCAGAGTTGGAACGGCTTCAACAGCAGTTTCAGTAATACTTTCAGCAGCAGTTTCGGGAATACTTTCAGCAGCAGTTTCAGGAATAGTTTCTGGAATTCCTGCATCAATGATGTCAACGATTTCGGCGATGGGTTCGGCTGCTGCGATCGCTTCAGGTTCGGACTCAAGGCTTGCTTCAACTGGAGGAGCGGTTACTAGCTCAGGAGTCGTTTCAGGAACTGCATCTGGGATGAATTCGCTAGAAGGCTCTACATTTGGTTCTGTAATAGGTTCGGGAGCAGGCTCGGCAGCGATCGTTTCTGGGAGCAACTCTGCTTCTGCTTCAACAGAGATGTCTGGGGTCGCTGCTTCGGCGATCGGCTCTGAAATAGTTTCTGCAATTGGCTCTGTTGCAACTGGTTCCGCCGACTCTGTCGGCGGTTCGGGGGGCGGTTCGGTGACTAGCTCAGAAGTTGGTGCTGAATCAGGTTCTGATTCAGGTTCAGTTGCAGGTGTTGATTCGGTAATAACTTCAGGTTGAACGACCTCAGTCTGTTGCTTTTGAATATTGACGTAGGCAGCCTTTGCCCAATTGAGCAAATCTTGAGACTGAGGGGTAGAAGTTGCTGTGGTTTCGGCTGGAGGTGCGACGGGTTCCGCCTCTGCTTGACTTTCAGCTTTTTGCTCTTCTACAGATTGCTCTTCAGACTGCTTTTCATCGTCAAATTTGCGCCGAAACCAATTAAAAACCATGCCTCTACCTTCACTATCTTGCTGCGATCGCTGCTAAATGTTACGCATCGAAATCAATAATTACGACTGTAACGCTTTAACTGTAGATAGTTTAAGACTTTTCGGCACGATTACTGTGTATGGTTTCCCGAAACAGTTTTATAGCTCCTCAAACTCTTCTTCGGGAATTACTTGCTTTGGCTTATCAGTGCCCCAAGCATCCTTAATTTGCTGTCTGGTTTCTTCGCGATAGCCCTTGGCTTTAGGATAGCCATCCTCAAAGTCATCATAATCGTCGTAATCATCATCCAGAGGTGGAGGTGTGACTGGTCTAACAGGTTTAGGCTCGGGTCTGGACTCGGGTCTAGGCTCGGCTCTAGCTTGACGGCGTGGAGGTGGTGAGACGGGTACGCGTTCTTCTGACCAGTTATCCTCTTCTTCCCATGCTTCTTCGCGACGATAGACTGGACGCTGCTCTGGTTGTCGATCGCTATAGGAACTATTCGATCGCTTGCCCGAAGACAAGGCGTTATCGCGTAAGTTGTTAAAGGTGGCAGGAGGCATATTGTACTCATCCTCAAACTCGTCTTCCCAAGGAGGCTTGCCTAAACCTAGTCGCTCTAAGATTCCTTTAGAAAGCTGCGTCATTCGGTCTTCCATGCCCTCTGTGACAATGATGCGATCGCGTCCAACGGCAATAATCTCATTCACATCCAGCTCGTAGGTGCTGATCACTGCCGACGGAATCAAGGGGCTACCGAGCGAAGCCAAAATGAGATAGACCAGATCGCCAGTCTCGGGGTCAAACTTAAAATCTCTGACTTTACCCAGCAACTCGCCCGATTCTGTAACCACTTCATTCCCAATCAAGTTGGTATATTTCTCGGTCACGAGAATATCTTCTAAGACCGACTCATCATCGACGAGGATGGCATCGGGACCTAATAGTGAAATGCGATCGAGGGTCATGTAAAAGGTGTCACCAATGCCGATCGGCGTGCCCGGAATAAACCGCTCAGCTACGCTTAGCCCCATCACTCTGCGCTGATCGACATCCAGCCAAATTTGCGTAACAATACCTAACCTCGTGGCGGTCGCTTTGCTAATAACTTGTACACCCAGAATAGAAGCGCGTTGGCGGATTGTTTCAGATTGCATCATGGCTGTGATGGGATTAATCAAATTTCCCGTTAAGGGACTAAAGAGTAACAGATCGAACAAAATCTGACCTGATTTTAGCAGACTCGGATCTTTGGAGTAGCGAGAGGATACCGAATAGGTATTTTAACTTATGAGGGCTCCCTTGCTTCAATTGGCGTATAAGTAATATCGTGCAACCCTGTGTAGACCTGAGTAGGACGGAAGAGGCGGTTATCCGCAAGTTGTTCTTTCCAGTGGGCTAGCCAACCAGGGACGCGAGCGATCGCAAAAATCGGCGTAAATAAGTCCAAAGGAATACCTAGTTTCTTGTAAACCAAGCCTGAATAAAAATCGACATTGGGGTAAATGCCTTTAGACGATAGCTTTTCGGTAGCCTGTTTTTCTAGTTCTAGGGCGATGTCATAGTAGCGATCGTGACCAAACTGATCGAATAACTTGTGGGCAAGATCTTGCAAAATCGGAGCGCGGGGATCTTTAACCTTATAAACGCGATGCCCAAAGCCCATGATTTTTTCCTTGCGCTCAATTTTGCGTTCTAGGAAGGGCTTGACATTCTCAATGCTGCCGATTTCTTCGAGCATCTTCATGACTTCTTCATTTGCCCCACCATGCAGAGGTCCCGCAAGCGTGCCGATCGCCGAGCTTAAAACCGTATAGGGATCTGTGAGCGTGGAGGCTGTCACCAAGGCTGAAAAGGTTGAGGCATTGACCGTATGCTCGGCGTGTAAGGTCAGACAGACATCAAATACATGGGCAGCCAAGGGATCGGGTACTTTCTCGTTGAGCATGTATAGAAAATTGGCGGCATAACCCAAACCATCTTTGGGCATGACTGGATCGTTCCCCTGCCGCATCATGTGAAATGCTGCCACCATCGTAGGGACTTTAGCTAATAACCGAATCGCGGCTTGATAGATATATTCGGCATCATGGAGGTCTTCGAGGGGATAAAACATCCCCAAAGCAGACACGCAGGTCTGAAGCGCATCCATGGGATGGGCGTTGTCTGGGAAGCACTTGATCATATCTCGGATGCGATATTTGATCCGTCGCCGATGCACGACTTCATGTTCAAACTCTTTGAGCTGTAGCGCTTTAGGTAATTCTCCAAATACGAGCAGGTAGCTTGTCTCTAGAAAACTACTGTACTTACATAGGTCTTCAATTCGGATACCCCGATATTCCAGTAGCCCCGTTAGTCCATCTACGTAACTGATGTTGGACTGAGTAGCAGGAACTCCTTCTAACCCGGGCTTATATTCACCAACTGCCATAAACAGCTACCTTAACTCTGAAAGAATGTTTACAAATGTCTCTGAAGCAACTCAGAATCTCGATCATAAATCTAGCATCTCACTCGCCATCAATCATTCTTAAGCTACAGAGCTTCTAATTGGTTGATATCAAGTTTGCTAGTAATTGCGATCGCTACTCATATTACGAGTTACGCGCGATCTACCAAATCGCCCGTAGGGGTATCGATCTGTTGTCTAGATTTTAGAAATATTCTGGTATGCACGATCGCTGACGAGAAAATAGCTAAAACAAAAAGGCTGAGGACTAACGCAATGCTAACCACAGCCTTTGGCTCATTGAATTATTCGCCCAATTACTTAAATGGGTTGTTGCCTCTACTACCAAATAGGGAAGCTTCACCACTGATCACAGCCTTGCCAATGTTAAATGCTGCCCAGCCAATTACTAGAACAATCGGGCCTAAGACTAGAACTGGTCTTAAATCAATATCCATATTTAATTACCTTAACGAAATGTTTTATTTTGCTCTAATTATTGCAGCTTATGATTCAAACCGCAGCCTCGATCGCAAGGATTTATCATGAATGGAAAATTTCAGACGCGGTGGATAACCGCAACGACGATTGGCTTTAATGTCGGTTGTTTTTTCGGTCTTTATTTTTTTTTCACCCTACCCGTGACGAATGGTGAGCGATCGGATAGTTTGCCCCATTTATTGTTTAGTAGCGCATTGGGTAGTGCTCTAGGTGGTTTATTTCTAGGCATTTCACAATGGCTGGTTTTAAGAAAACATATCCCTAATGCCAATCGCTGGATTGCAGCAACGGCTGGAAGTATAACTTTGAGCTGCACGATGTATGTGGTGCTGAAAGGGCTTCTAGATCCGTCAATCTATGTTTTGGTCGGACTAACACTGCTTGGTATCGCTAGCGTGGGAATTGCTCAAGGTTGGGTACTAGGAAAATCAAAGATTTGGCGGTGGTTGCGTACCACTTTAATAGGTCTCATAAGCTTTTCAGTTATGCAATGCATATCTTTTGCACTGGGACTCGCCATTTTTCAAGCATTTTTTGGACATCTAGATAAGAGTTGGGCACTTTTTGGATATGTCATTGTGGGTGCCCCGATCGCGGGTGGAATTGCAGGTGCAGCAACCTACGGCGCAATTACAGGAAGAGCGCTGATTGGGTTATTAAAAGGTGAATAATTCAGGCTTTTAGGGTTCTGACTTGCTGGATGAACTTTTCTACAAGCTCTAGGTCTTTGTCTCCAGGCGATCGCTCGACACCGCTCGATACATCTACACCATCGGGCGAAACTTGGGATAAGGCATTCGTAATATTTTCAGGTGACAAGCCGCCCGCCAGCCACCAAGGACAGGGAGGGCGAAATGATGTGAGCATTTGCCAGTCAAGGGTTTTACCCGTGCCACCCGCTAGTTTGGGATCGTATGCATCCAGTAAGATCGCATCCACACAGTCACTGTAGGCATCGACTCGCGTTAACTCTTGGGAAGATCGAATATTGAGGGCTTTGATCAGTTGGCGATCGGGCAATTTCGTTTTAATTTCGCGGCAAAATTCAGGAGATTCGTTACCATGGAGTTGTATACCACTCAAACCTGACTGTCGGGCAACTTGGCAAATTTCGTCAACGCTTGTATCCAGACTTACACCCATGAATACGCCAACCCGATCTACACTAAAAGGCAGTTTGTCGGTAATTAGACGAATTTGCTTAGAATCAATGTAGCGTGGCGATGAGGTTACACAAATAAACCCCAAGCAGTTAGCTCCCATCTTGGCGATCGCTAAGCCCTGTTCTAGCTGCGTAATTCCACAAATTTTGACGTACATAATCTTGAGAGTACCCGTGAAAAGCGAAATGCCAAGGAACCTAAATCTAGATCGAACCCCCAATCAAAGCCTAGATCGAAACCTAGTGATTCCCACCAAATCTCCGATCGAATTTCAGGGTCATCCCTCTAGGGTAAATGGACTCACTCGTACATTTAAACAAGTTAGCCTAACTTGCGTCACAGTTCTCGCAATTGTCTGCGGTGCTACGAGTGCATTACCCGCACAGGCTCAATTTTTTGATGGCCCAGTCGATGTGTTACCGCCAATTCAACGGGACGCCCTCCGCAAGGGCATGGTGGTGGTAACAGGCGATCGCGGTCAGTATGTTGCAAGAATTTTGGTCAATGCTTCTGTACCTACCGCCTGGAATGTGCTTACAGACTACGGCAACCTTGCCAACTTTATTCCCAACATGGCTTCTAGTCGCGTGCTAGAGAATAATGGCGATCGCAAGGTGGTAGAGCAGGTCGATCAGCGCCAAATATTTTTGACCACGATAACCTCTCGCACCAAATTGGCAATTACAGAGTCAAATCAGCAACAGATTGATTTTAGTTTGATCAGTGGCGATCTAGCAGGCATGACAGGCTCCTGGCAACTAGAACCCGTTTCTGTCGTACCGCGTCAACCACCTACGCAGGTGCTGATTACCTATACGGTGAACGTTCAGCCCAACGACTCCACACCCTCAGATGTTTTTTATCAAATCTTTAAAGCTTCTCTAAGAGAAACCTTAGATGCCATCGGTCAAGAAATTAGTCGGCGTTAGAAATATCTCCACAGGTAAAGTAGGGATGGCATAGGCGATCGCAATTCCTGCTGCGGCAATTTTAGCGGCAGGATGATTCAAACTGCGATCGATGCTGACAGAATAGGTTATTAGTTGTCAGTTGTCAGTTGTCAGTTGTCAGTTGTCAGTTCAAATGTTAATTCCAATAAACGCCGATAACCGATAACCGATAACCTTTCACCCTTTACCTTTTACCTTTTTATGTTTACCTTCGCTTTGCCTAAGGGTTCGTTGCTCAAAGATTCGATTAGCTTGCTAAAGTCTGTTGGCTTAGATTTTAGTGCCTTTCTCGATCCGTCCAGTCGCCAGTTACAGATCGCCGACCCCACTGGTTCGGCAAAGGCGCTGCTGGTGAGAGCGCAGGATGTTCCTGTTTACGTCGAATACGGGCAAGCACAAGTGGGCATTGTGGGTGAAGATGTCTTACGCGAAAAATTGCCCAAGGTTGCCTGCTTAGTCGATCTGGGTTTTGGCAAATGTCGGATGTCGGTCGCCGTATCAGAGGCTAGCCGATTTACCTCAGCCTTAGAGTTGCCACCCCATTGCCGCGTTGCCTCCAAGTCAGTCCGTTGCGCGCGGGAATATTTTCAAAGCTTAGATTTACCTGTAGAAATTATTCCGCTCTATGGCTCGGTAGAACTGGGCCCAATTACGGGTATGGCAGAAGCGATCGTCGATTTGGTCTCAACTGGTCGCACGCTCAAGGAAAATGGTCTGGTGGAAATCGAAGTCCTATTTGAAAGTACAGCCCGACTGATTGCCCATCCACTCAGCTATCGCCTCTATTCTGATGAATTTAATACATTAATTGATAAGGTGCGGTTTGCGATCGCAAGCCCGGCGATCGCAAAATAGAATAGATGGGATTTCCCCACCCTAGCCCTCCCCTTGCCAAGGGGAGGGAATTAGATTTCCGAGCTTTTCCTTACCCTGCGGGAAGTCGCTTTGCGGCTAAAGAGGGGATTAAAGGAGGTAAGCCCGACTTATATCTATAGTAGAGATAGGATTCTCAAGCTTATGGCAACACTCAAAGGTTTAACTCAGTGGGAATGCTTATTGCTCAATCTTGGTTGCTGGCAAGGCTCATTCACGCGATTATCACCTCAAGGTGAGCTTAGAGAAGATATCAAAAGCGAAACGATTCTGGAAGGATTAGACAGTAACAAAACAATTCAGCAAACCATTCGGCAGTTTTATCCCGATCGCACCCAAGAGAAAGTCTTAACCTACTCATCTTTAGGTCGAAATATATTGCTTTTTGAGAATGGAGCTTTCTCTCAAGGATCGATACAATTAGGCTTTCAGTCTGAGTTTGGTGCCGAATTTGGCTTGATCGATCGCACCCGTCGCCTGCGTTTAGTACAACTCTTTAACAAAGAAGGGAACCTAGATAGTCTAACCCTGATTCGCGAACACTTACCTGAAAGCAATATCCCAGAGCGCCCCCCGCTAAAGTTGGAATCTCTATTAGGTCATTGGCAAGGAGAAGCGATTACGATCTATCCTGACTGGCGATCGGAGATTTATCCAACTGCCAGCACATGGAGCCAACAGGATCGACAGGTGAGCATGACCTTAAGGATGGGAAGCGATCCTTCTATCCCTGCAATCACATCGATCGCTACCATCCATGACTCTAATCCCAATATCCTCAACTTTGAACCCAGCTTGATGTCAGGTGACCTCTCAATTCAGACACTGTTTCTACCCGATGGCAGTTCCTCTACTTCTCCCACCCACCTTAAACTCGGTCAACCTTTTCGCCTCGCGGCTTCTTGGCTCGTGCAGCCCGATCTGCACCAACGCGTGATTCGCAGCTACAATGCCAAGGGGGAATGGATAGGTCTAACTTTTGTGGCTGAGCAGAAAATTACCTGAGGGGCATAAAATTTGTTCTTGTATTGTATTCTTTTTCAAATTCTTGCTTTTTATTAGAGATAGAAGTTCGCAATCGATCAGTATTTTCTTGATGCTTCTTTTCCTCTTGTTCGAGCCGATTTTCGCAGTCGGATATTACTTGCTTGATTATGTGATTCACAGAATTAGAACGAGATATAAATACACCATTGATAGATTCTTTAATTTGTTGTTCAATCTCCACTTGAGATTTCTCGAATTCTGTAAATCCAGCATCACAGACGTTATTAATTATTTTCTTGTAAGCATCAAAAGCACCAAGTGCTCCTAGACCACCACCAAATACTACTGCAGCAATAATACCCGCAATCACTGCTGGACCGACAGTAAGAGCAGGGATAAGAAAGAACATAGCTGCTGCCGCACCACTACCAACTCCAACTCCAGTCGCTGCAAATCCCACTACATAACTAACATCAAAGTCATTGAGGATAGGTCTGAAATTCTCACTGAAATTTGTACCGATTTTTTCATCAAGATGTGCAAAGCTTTTGTTAAGGGCATCCAATTCTTCCTTAATTCCTCTATCTAAAAGAGATAGTTTAGGAGTAAGAATAGTATCTTTTAACTGAGAGGTTGCCCATTGATTGACTTCATTTTGAAGTGTAGAACTAAACTGATCGATATAATCTTGAATGAGAGCATCACGGCTAAAGATTGGATTATAGTCAGTTTTCCATCCTTCACTTTTTGCGGTAACTCTAGCTTTTAAGCCTTGTTTGTATTGTTGCCAAGATTCTAAACTTATTGAAATGGTTTGATCTCTTAAAAACTCTACCATTTTGTGAATGGTTACACATCTACCACTTGCTTCACCAATTTGCTCCAAAATCTCTTGTCGATCGGATGCTGAAAGACTTATATCAACATTATCTATAGCATTATCTAACTCCTGGATACAGTCTTGAGCAAGCTCATTGAATTCTTGAGTCAGATTTTGGATAATTACATATCCTTTCTCATCTGTTAGAAAATTTCCTAAAGACTCTATGAAGTTCTTGAAAGTAGTGAGATATTCATCACTTTTGTTTTCTAAAATGGCTTTCAAAGCAAATTTAGCAGAGAGAAAATGAATACGATCGTTTCCTGAAATTAGACTATCTTGGGCAATGTTATTAACACGATCTTGAACATCTTTGAGATCGTCAACATTGTCAATGCAATCTATAAAGTTGACAACCAAAAACAAATTATCTAAGGGTTTAGTTCCTTCCATATCAACTTGTTTTTGCATTTCTTTAATGATTCCAATTTCCCCTTGAGTCATCACCTTATTAGCATTTGTCAGGAAAATAATGGCATCTGTTTCTTTCAGCAGTTTTTGAGTGATTGAACTCCTCTCTGGATGCTCATTTAATCCTGGAGAATCAATAATCTCTACCCCATCACGGCATAGCGATAAATTTGGGTGTTCAAAAATGATCTCTTCTATTTCTGACTTAAGTAGTTCTTCTTCTCGGTTCTCTAGAGCTGCTTTTTTAGAGATTGAAGCTTTGGCTTGATATTCTGTAATGGAGATTTCTTCTTCTCTAAGATCGCGGTAACGACAAATAACCCGTTTCACTGAGCCATATTTAAGTACAGAAATTGTTCCGCTACATGGAACTGCTCGTACAGGCTGAATCTCTTCACCTAATAAAGCATTGAGCAATGTGGACTTACCTTGACTAAATTCACCAATAACAGCTACACGGAATCTTTGAGAACCTAATCTCTGTAGAATGTTTTGTGCTTTCTCTCGAAAGGTAATTGGCAAAAGACTATTTTGAATGGAATCATCAATTAGTTGAGATAGATGATTTACTCGTTTGCGAAAAGTTTGCTTCCATATTTTAAAATCATTTAGCTTTCGATATTCACCATTTCTAGGCTCAACTGAAGTTATTGTTGATTGGGATAGTTGTTCCTCAACTTTAGGAGGCTTATTTAGTGCTTCTATCAAATTATTAGCAGCATTGATAAATACAGTGCCTAAATCTCGAAATCTAACAGGGTCTATTAAAGTGAGTACTTCCTCTAAATCCGTGAAAATATACTGCTTTCCGCTAAAACTATATTCTAAAACGTCAAGGTGACGAGGTTCAATTTCTAAGCGATTTCCCAAAGTTCGTAAATAATTTCTTTCACGGTCATCTAGGCTAGAATCTGCCATCGCAATTTTATAACCCAATCCAAACAACAATAACTTCTCTGCCTCGCTTAAAGGCACTAATAAAATTAAGAAGTCGTCTATTTTAGAGTAAAGTTTACTTGTTTTAACTCCTGTAAGAATTAGTAAAACTAGTTCTATTGTTTTCCTATTGCTCAAGTTCAGTTTGTTGAGGGTATCCCTGAGATGGTTAACTTCATCTTCAGTTACTTTTTGATCGGCATGAGCAACTCCCATCGATAGCGTAATCAAATTAGTCATAAATACTACTTGTGGCGTAATGTCAGTTATTAGCAAATTCTGTCGCGTTAGTTGAGAAAGAACTTGTACTGCTTGGTTACCAATTAATTGAGTATTCATGCTTAATCCTTGTTTAGCACATTATCTAAAATTTACCAGAATTAGGTCGTAAAATATTGAGACTATGTTTAATCTAATAGTATTTGAATGACTATGCGATCGAGCAACTCTCTTTTTTGGGGTGAATATTATGGAATATATTTTCTCAGCAGCTACTCAAGCACTGCTAAACTCTGGTCAGTTAGTGCAAGTGGTATCTAAGTTAGGCAAGCTTTTGCCCATAGCACGAGACCCAATTACAGGTAAATTTGTGGAAATCGCAAAAATGGTGGCAGGTTCGCCATCTCAGACTTTCATATTTCCCGTTCAATCTATTATGAGTGGGATACAAATGTATCAAACTCATCAAGGATTTACTAAGATTTTAGGTGGGATCAAAGAAATTCAACAAACTTTAGGAGTCCTGCAAGCGACAACTGCGGTGATCGGTGTTGGGGTGGTAGCAAATTTGGCAATTTCGGCTGTGAGCCTTCAACAGGTTCTCCAATTGAGGGAAGATGTTCGCCAAATGCGATTAGAGATTAAAGATGGATTTGTCGATCTCAAACAAGTTCTTAAAGATCAGGGAGCAGAGATTCTTAATTATATTGACCAAGTTGCACAAGATATCAAGTTCGAGCAGCATCGCCTGGTACTCATTCATGCCTACAGCAAGTTTCTCGCAGCAACAAAGTTAATACAGGTAGCCGTAGAATGTGAAAAAGTCGAAATAAGGGATGCAGATTTGGCGAATGCCCGACAATTACTTGAAGTAGCTCTTGCTGATTATCGTAATTCCCAGCTACTCTCTGAGATATCGGCTCTTGGGAAGTTAAGAAGGATGGAATGTAGCTGGGCGATCGAACAGACTATTGCCATAACATACCAAATCCAAAAGCAATCTGGAGCAGTGTACAATGTACTTGATAGTCTTCAAAGAATAATTCGTTAAGATATTTTAGAGATCAGCAATAGTGTTCGATCTCAAGATGAAATGGATTGTATCTATCCAGAGATTAGACGGATTTGTATTCAAGATCTATCTATACTGTCTTCTTGGGAAAATCAAACTGAATGGATTCGTACTCTACCAACTTCTGATTTGAAGTTACTAGAAAGCTCGGATTTAAGTGAAGCGTGGATAGAGAGCAGTACTATACTTCAGAATGATTTAGAGATCCCTGAACAAAAATTTTATGACAATATCAAACCTAAATCTCATTTTGCTTCTCTTCGAGATCAGCTTCAATTGATGGCTATGCCAGAATTACGCATAAAATATGAGAATATCATTGTTGAAAAATCACAAGCTATTGGACATAAATCTTTGAATATGAGAAATCTGAATCAAGCTTCAGATATGTCAATCGCTAATCTCTATCACTACTTTCAAGTTTCCACATAAAGTTCTCTTTCAAGCTAAATAAAACTACTCGAATTTTATATTAGGAGCTAGGAAAATACCGATCTTATTGTGAATAGGAAAATCGTATTGATATTGTGATCGAAGTAACTAACCTACATTATTCATGAGAACCCAAAAGAGAATAAAAATCAAGAAAAAAGGA
>NZ_JAZBJZ010000066.1:0-28555 GCF_036349135.1 Tumidithrix elongata BACA0141 | reverse complement strand
GGAAGAGGAAAACCCTGTCCACAACTTGTTTTTATTTCCCAACAACTCTAATATAGGCTCTTTGAGATTCAGGTACATCCCATAGCAAACAAAGTAATCCTTCAAATGGAACGGTTTTGATATCCTGATAGCGGTGGCAACCCATTCTACAAAACAATTTATAGGCATCAGGTTGATTGTCTCGCAGCCAATCCATTTCCACAGTAACTAAAGTTTTTAATTCCGAATCAGCAAGTAAAGCATTCTTGTATCGATTCCAGTAAGATTCAATATTGCCATCAAAACGGTTTGCGATCGCACCATGCAGAATATCCATTACCTTAGCGTTACCATTATATGCCTCGCACATTTGTATTAGTGCTTCTGAAGTTTCAGCATTCTCACAGTCTCGGAAGCATTGTTGCCATGCTGTAATGTTTAGCCCCTCTAATTTGTATTCGCGCAATGTGACCCGTTGAGCAACCAGCGATCTGCGGCTTGTGATCAGCGTAAACGAACAGACATCGCGATCGCATAAAACTCGCAACAAATCCTCATAGCCACGCAAACTCTCCCGAAATCGATAGTTTTCATCCAACGTTGGTTCGAGATTATCCATCAGTACACCAACAGGACAAGATCGATCGGATAACTTTTGTCTCCAAATCTCTAAATTTGTCTGAAAGTCATGACTTGGTTCTTCATCAAAGTTTTGTTGCAAGATTTGCGACACCTTCTCTTCCACAGGCGTAACTTTCCCAAACTCTGCACCCATCTTGATCTCGATCACTTTCTTAAATTGCGTTTCAAGGAAAGCACGCGATAAAGTCGATTTGCCCACGCCAGCACCTGCTTTAAGCAAAACGATTTTATGTTGCTTCCTGAGCTTTTCTAACTCAAGGCGATCGCTGTCCCTCCCCAGTAGATTGAACTTTGCATTGATAGACATTGCTTCCTTTCGATACTTTGCTAACACTAGGGGCGCATTTTTGTAGGTAACGGTTGTATTTGGCTGATCTGTTAGGTCTTCGATCAGCCGATACAAGGCAGAAAAAGCTGGCTTTAATGATGTTTCTGCCATATGCAACTTCTGGGATGCATCCTTTGGGCTATGCCCAAGCAAAATAGCCCGTAAATTTCGTTGTTGCGCTGTTGGCAGCTTTTTCTGTTGTCTAGCCTCTAGATCTTTTAGTAAACGCTCAAGATCCCAATCTTTCTGTGCCTCAGAAAAGTAGCTAGCATCAAGGTTTTGCGTTGGCATAGACATTTTCACTAACAAATTAGTTATGTGTACTAAAAAAAACTAACACATTTTTCAGTTTTACTAACTATTTGTACAACTCTGTTAGCTGAATCAGCCGATACGACTATGGGATTCTAAATTCATGAGAAAGAAGGCAACCAAGCCCAAACAAAAATTTAAGTTCCATTCAAAAGGAGAAAACAACCCATGAAACCATCTAAACTTTTATCTGTTCTAGCTAGTGGTGTACTTGTTGGAGCGCCTATGTTTGCCTCTTTGGGAGCAATGCCATCATCTAGTGAAGCATCTCCCTCGTGCCAATGCACACAGTATGTTGCTAACCGCTTTGGTTTACGGGGTTTCCCACACGCAGGAGACTGGAACGATGGTTTCCTACAACGCAACGGATTCCGTCAAGTTGCACCTAGAGTTGGGACAATTGTTATAATGGAGCGTAGTTTCCCTGGCTCGAATACTTCTTTTGGACATGTGGGAATCGTTGAATCTATTGATGGTCGCGGACGGATTACGGTTCGTGGTGCAAATCAATATGTTGGCACTAGATTGGTTAATGAAGCGGGTTGCTCTAATGCAAGATCGACTCAATTTGGAACATCCATCAATGGTCGCCGTGATATTTCCTTCTGGGCGAGATAGCTAAATTATTTAGTCTACTTAGCGATCGCATTTTTGCTCCTCCGTAAAGTGCGATCGCTTTTCATAAAGAGGAACTTTACCAATGGTCAAAACAAAATACTTTGGTTTATCTTTGCTTTTATGGTCAACATTACAGGGAGGTGCGATCGCGCAAACCGCACAAAACTACACTGAAGGACAAATAGCTCCCACAACATCTCTAACTGGCACGATCCCAGCAAGTATAGAGAACAATGGTAGCGGTCTCCAGATAAATAATGGCACTTTTAATGGAACTTTGACCGTACCTTCTTGTGCAAGTCGAGTCTGTCTTTTTGGTATTGCTAGAATGACTCCTCAAGGGAATGAGGCAATAATTGGAGCAATATTTAATCTAGGTGGTTCAGCTGATGAAGAAAGAGCCGTAGCTGAAAAACTAAGAGTGGAAATGGAGGGTGCGAAAAATACCAACGATTACAAATTGCAGCTTTTAGATAAGCTTGTTGCTGCCATTGACAGTGGAAACTCAGTTAAAATTAGAAGTATTGCAATTACTCTTGCTCCACTAGAGGGGTACAAAGATTTCAGAGAATATCTCAACGCATTACTTAATGAGAAGAAATAGATTGTATTGGTAAATCCAAACTTTACAATGAGACGGCAAAAGCCTCATGATTAAAATCATACATTACACTTTTAAGATATTTCACTTCCCCGATCGCAACCATATTTAACGCACTCTCTCTGCTTTTCTCTGTACTTCCCATCATCTGGGAGATTCTTTGGAGGGTAAGTTTAGGATTAATGTCTCTCAGCGCGATCGCGATTGTTTTTGAAGGATTGAAGGATTGAATCATGTTACGACAATTTCAACTGATTAAAAAGCGATCGCATCTGCGATCGCTTTTTAGTTTTGCCCATAGGAACGCTTCTTTATGGTTCAATGGTTGATTCGATAATTCCGTTCTGCACAAAATCAACAACATTAAATGGCGATCGCGCTAAATTGTTCATCCGTTACTTACCTAGCGATCGCGCAGAGATTGACCGATCTGGGCATGAATTTCTTAGAGTTTGCCAAATGCTCATGACAGAACTAGCCAAGGCAGTTTGGGCTTTTGGGGTTGTTTAGGGCTATACGGTTATTGGTTAGCTTCCATGCAGTTATGCGATCGTATAAATATGACTCTGCCCTCACCACAATTTCTGCTTCCCAAACAAATTACGATTAGGCAAACTTTCATTCCCAAAAAGAACAATAGATGGGGCATTAAATCATGGCATAGTCTTCCTTTAGAGCTTATTTGCCTTAGAGTGATTTTTAAGCAATTACCAAAATTTAAGTACTAAAAAAATTTAACTCTCTCAAAACCTTGTAGCATTTGTTCAGAAAATGTAGTATGTCTTGTATCTCGTATCAGATAGCTACTGAAATGGTATAACTCAATAAAACTCATGACTGGACAAGAGCTGCGCCAACTCATTTTAAACAAGTGGGGACATTCCTACGATGTGCAGTTGCGCCGCACCCAAGGGCGAATTATGGCACAGGTAATGTGGCGATACCAAGAGCAGGCATCTTTTCCCCTTAGCGAGACAGATTATCTGGATCACCTAAACGCGATCGCCGCTCATTTAAATGACTGGGGAACCGTCGAACAGGTAAAAGAGTTTATTGTAAAGACGAAATCCCGTCCTCGACTGGGAAAAGCTGTTAACATTCCCCTAGAGTTAGGAGTGCGATCGCTAGAGTGGCTAGTTGAAGATCGATAGATTAGAATGAATTACTCTAAATTACATCTGGTTATACTTTCTAAGTAAGGTCAGTTATGTAAAACTTATTAAAGCTAAGATAAATCAGAATTGTTGTTAGTATTGTAATTTGATTTCAACAACACATTTCAAGATAAAAAACTTGTTTGTAGGCAATGTATAACCCTGATTCAAACGTGTTACTCCCAGAGGAAGCGCCGCTAGGCTACTAAAGTAGAGGAAGTTAGGACATAAATATATGAGTCAAGCAGCAGCCAGTCCCTGGGAACGTCAATTCGTAAACTTGGGGCGCGTCATGCAGTTCTTGCGAGAAGAAGAAGACATAGAGGCGCTTGTTGCTGCTACCCTCGATTATCTAAAAGATAACTTTGAATACAAACTGATCTGGTTAGCACTCTACGATCGTGCCAATCATCGCCTTGTTGGTAAAGGGGGAACAACCCCTGCGGGTGATATTAAATTTTTAAGAGAACGATTTGCCCTAAACGCAGGTGATTTGCTCGATCAAGTGATTATGCAAAAGCGTCCAGTCCCGATCGCCGATCTGCGCCAAGAAAAACGCAGTGGAGAATGGCAAAAAGCCGCACAGAAATTTGAAATACAAGGTACCTTAGTCTGGCCGATTTATCACAAAGACTTAGCATTTGGGGTTGTCCTCTTGGGGTCACATTTGTGGAACGTTGCCCCAAGAGCTGAAGAAAAAGCACGTCTGTCTATCGTGATGGGTAGTCTTGGAGCTTCTCTCAACCGCATCGAATCAGACTGGCAGCATCAAAATACCAAGCGACCCGACGAACCGTTACTGGTTATGCTCGATCGCTTGCGCAATCTACCCATGCTTAACCAAAGATTGGATGAGATTGTCAATCAAACCCACAATTTCATCATGCCTGCGCGCACGCATATCTATTGGTTTGAGCGCGAACATCGTTACTTTTGGCGCAGGGTCACCAACAAGCAAAAAGGCCCCAGCAAAGATCGAACTGATGTCACAGCGGGTGTCACCGTGCAAAATGCTCCTGCCCTCTATCAGGCATTGAGCAAAGACCAGTTGGTTACGGTTGTGGATGTTAATAGCATGACCAAGAGCGAACTAAACAATCGCATTATGGAGCAGTTTGGGGCTGAATCAATTATCGTTGCCCCCATATTATTTCAATCAGAATTAATGGGGTTTCTCTGTGTTGAAGGTGACGAGCCTCGCCTTTGGACAGATGACGAACGCAATTTTGTCAAAGGTTGTGCGCAATTGGTGGCAATGACAGCTCCGCTCGAAGAAATGGAAGCAACGCTGGAGCGTATTGCCTCAGATCAATTACTCACAGCAGGAATTGCCCGAGCGATCTTTTCAGAGCAGGACTGGCAAGATTCACTGCAATTAGCAGCCGATCAATTATGTCAAAGGCTTGGCGTAGAGCGCTTTTGGATCGCTCTTTTCGATCGCGATACGGGTGCATTGCGCGTTTACTTTCAGCATCACCCCAAAAATCGTCGTCCTTTACCGACATTTTTGGCAGAGTTGTCTCAGGTCGATCTTCAGATGATGGAGCAGTCCAATGAGGCAGTGACCATCGAGAACTATGAGAGCGATTTTAAATTTTTGTCTTGGCGACCACCTTTGGTGGAACTTGATATTCGCTCGCTGATTATTAGCAGCACCTCAGTTGGCAAATCTTTAGAAGGGATCTTAGCCATTGGGCATGAAACCCCTCGTACTTGGTCGCGTCCTGAAAGAGAGATGGTGCAAGCGGTAGCACAGCAGGTGGGACTCATCCTGCATCAAGGCGAATTGCAACGCCAAGCTGACGAACGTCAAAAACTACAACAGGCAGTTCAGTTTGGTCTGGTTGCACTCCAGCAGGCTACAACTATCGAGCGGTTGCACCCGATCTCAACCCAACTGATGGCACAGGTGATGCAGGCTCCTCTAGCGGTATTGATTACTTGGCTACCGGGCAGACCAGGGGGGCAAATTGCTTCTCACTTTGCTAGTCGAGATGACTTTAATCTCAATATTTCTGAGACCATGCTTGCGATCGAAGAGGACACGTTGGTCGAATGGGCTTTGCAAACGGAAGGGATTTTACCCCTCACGGTGAATGATTTGCCTGATTCAACCCGTTCGTGGCTCAATGCTCCTAGTATTGGCAGTATTTTACTCATTGCTCTACGCACCACTCCTGAGCATCAATCCACAGGTATGATTTTGGTGGCTGACAAAGCAGGAAGGCGTTGGCAAGATCGACAACTACAGGCTTTTATCATGTTAGCCAACCAACTTGCTTGGTCTCGTCGCCACTTGGTCTTGGTCGATCACCTACGTCACCATCGTCAAGAGCTAGAGCGTCTCAACTGGTACAAGCACCGACGCATTGAAGATGTCTATCGTAGTGTCAGTGGCGGCGTACAGAGGCTTTTAGAGGTAGATTCTAGATCTAACGGAGAGAATGATGCGGTTACGAATATGCGTCTGCAACAGTCTCTTAAACAGTTGCAAGCTTCGTTATCCCCCCTCCCTCAAATTATTCGTAAAGAGCAGTGGCGCTTGCGTCCCAACTTTGAGACTTCACCGTTAGCAGGAATGCTCAAACGTGCCTTAGAACGTGTCGATCCCCTGATCAAACAACGACAAATTTGGTCGCAAGTACACAATCAGGCAAATGTGCTTGTTGGCGGAGATATTGCCAAAATTGAGATGATTATCAACGAACTGCTGCTATTTGCCTGCGGACGCTCTGAGGTTAATGGCAGAATTGACCTATGGTGTCGCCAAATTGACGAGCGATCGCTCGAACTCTCGATCACGGACTATGGCACTGTCGATGCAACTCTGCTCAGTGAATTGCAAGAGGGTAGAACCATCGATCCACTCATGCCGTCTATCTTGGATCAACCACCCGGTCTACACCTATCAATTTGCCAAAGTCTCATGCATGAGGCAGGTGGAGAACTATCCCTTTACCAGTTAGAAGATAACCGCATTCTCAGCCGCATCATCTTACCCCTGTCTTCGGGTTGAGGACTGATTAGATCGAGTGATAAGTTCTGGGTTGGAATGTTTTGCTTTTTAAAATACCTTAAAGTTTAAGCACTAATCTGCGTCCATTCGCCAGTAAAATGAATCACTTGGTTACGACCTTCGCGTTTGGCGGTATAAAGCGCTTTGTCTGCCCTCTCCACAGAAGTATAAATTGTGTCATTGGGGATCGCTAGGGTAAATCCGATACTAGTTGTGAAGGTTAGCTCAGAATTGTCTGGTAAGCCAGTACTAACTTTTAATTGAGCAATGCCCTCTCGAATTCTTTCTAGGGCAATTTTGGCTCCCTCAAGGTCGGTGTAGAGGACGATTAAAAACTCTTCGCCGCCCCAACGTGCTACCCAGTCACTGCCGCGCACAATTTGTTGCAAACTCTCACTTAAGGCAATCAGAACGCGATCGCCGATCGCATGACCGTAGTTATCATTAATGTTCTTAAAATAGTCCACATCTGCAACAGCAATACATAAAGGTAGCTCATTGCGAAAGGAAAGATCTAAGCTATGCTGCAATCGTTCCACACCAGCACGTCGATTTAATAAACCAGTCAAGTAGTCCTTAACGGCAATTTGTTCGAGATTAGAACGACGAATTTCAAAGATCTGAATTACTTTGGCGATATTGCTTAGCAAAGAGCCAACCTCATCCCGAAAATGTGTGGGTAGGGGTATCACCTGATTTTCGCCTACGTAAGAATCAAGTGCCTCCCTTGCAAGTTTTACAGGTTCAAGTAGCAATTTAAATGCAGAAATCACCAAGATACCGCCCAGCAAGGTTGCCAAAGGTAGAAGGATTAAAAGGCTTAACCTTGATGATTCATGTGGGGTAAGCAAGATATAGACGATGAGTGCAATCATCGGTACTTGGATCACAACAAAGGCTACGAGAAAAGCCTTGCCTGCATAGGAACGCGGCCAACCTAAGGACTCAAACCACTGATACAATTCCAGATCTTTAGCCATAACCTAACCTTAATGTAGACGCATAAACAGTGATTTGACCTTATTTATAAAAAAATGGTTTAGCTCAATTTAAACCACAATTTGTCATTATGTGCATTGATTTGAATCACAAAGGAAAAACATCAGGCATATTTCGGCAATTACCGATCTGATCGCGTGTTACCTAATGTTAAATTAAAAACTGTGGATAATAGGGATTGTGCCTGATGAAAAACTTGTTCATTTTTGGGAATGCTAAATGCTAAGTAACCTGCAACGGTTGAGTTTAGAAGTAGAGAACCGCTATGCTAGCGATACGGAACTTCAGTTCTTAGATAACTATTTTCAATCATTTAGCGCTAGAGTCGATGCCTATGGCAAGATTAAAGAAGCTGAGCAACAAATTGTTGAGAAAGTTCAGCTCAAAATGCGATCGCAGGATCCTTCTATTTTTGTTAAAGGCAAAGAAGACCTTAATGACAAATGGAAACGTGACACGATCCTAGTACTGCGTTATACAGCGATTACCCTATTATTCGACGACCCAGATCTGCTCAAAGAACAATTTCTATATTGGTTTCAGACGATCATGCAGGCATTTGGAGCACAGAAAGCCTGCGATCTTACCTATAGTGTTATGCAAGATGTTGTGAAGCAAACCCTCCCATTATCCGTTTCTAATCTTTTATGTCCAATTCTGGAAATGAATCGTAATTTACTAGGTACAACATCAGAGCGTTTCTAATTTCTCAGATCGGGGAAAGTCTTAATACGTTTGCTCACTTGTCCCAAATATATTCACAAAGATAATGCTCCAAAGCCATGCTTACATCGATCGGAAGTGGAAATCGCTTAACCATTCAGCAAGGATAGGTCTTTGGAGTTTGTCACGATTTAAGGTCGCATTCTCATTGATTTTGGCGATCGCAACGGTTAGCGAATTTGTTGTCCCCAAAGTAGCCTCTGCTTTTGTTGAACGCTTGCCAGTCAATTCCCATGGGATTCCTAAACAGGCTACAAATGACACAGTAATTGGTCAAGTTCCACCAAACATTATCACTCCACAGCCGCCTCAACCTTTACCACAAAATCCACAAACGCTTCCACCGCCAGATGAGTTACTCAAACCACCAGCACAAACAGCCCCCCCAGATCTACCCAGTTCTAATGGAACGATTACAGTTGCAAAATTCGATGTTTTAGGTAGTACAGTATTTAGTCAGGAGGAACTTGCAGAGGTCACGAACGCATACATCAAACGCCCGATTACGTTTGCCCAATTATTAGAAGTTCGTACCAAAATTACTGAACTATATGTTCGGAATGGATATATTACCTCTGGTGCCTTTATTCCACCTCAAAACCTTCAAGCGGGAACTATTAAAGTCCAAGTCATTGAGGGGAGCTTAGAAGAGGTTAGGATAACGGGTACAAATCGCCTCAGTCCTGATTACATTCGATCGCGGATAAACATTGCTACGGGTGCGCCCTTAAACCGCGATCGCTTAATCTCTGCCCTACAGTTATTGCAGATCAATCCACTGATCGCCAATCTCTCTGCCGAGCTTGCAGCAGGCGATCGCCCAGGCAAAAATATTCTCGAAATTAAAGTTAAGGAAGCGGAATCCTTTAACGCGCAGTTGTCTCTAGATAACAATCGAGCCCCCAGTGTCGGTTCGCTCCGTCGTCGCATCCAAGTCAGTGAGGCTAACTTGACTGGTCTAGGAGACTCGATTTTAGTGGGTTATAGCAACACCGATGCTAGCAATGCTTACGATCTCAGCTACAGCTTGCCCGTCAATCCTTACAATGGAACGATTTCCATTTTGTTCAGCAACAGTAATAGCAATGTCATCGAGAAGCCTTTCAATATCCTTGATATCTACTCCAACTCTACATCCTATGACCTCACCTTTCGACAACCAGTCTATCAAACCCCCAATCAAGAACTCGCCATCGGCGTCACAGGTTCCTATCGTGAGAGTCTATCCAGTCTGCTAAAAATTCCATTCCCTTTGTCCGCAGGAGCTGACAACAACGGTTCGACAAGAGTTTCTATTTTGAGTTTCTTTCAAGAGTTTACCGAACGCGAAAGCAGATCGGTTTTGGCACTGCGATCGCAATTGAATATTGGTTTCGGCGGTGTACTAGGCTCAACGGTGAATTCAGCTTTCCCTGATAGTCGCTTTGTCTCATGGAGGGGGCAAGCGCAGTATGTTAACCTACTCGCACCCTCAACCCTCTTGCTATTTCGTGGAGATTTGCAGCTAAGCGATCGCCCACTTGTACCGCTTCAGCAGATAGGATTTGGGGGACAAGATACTTTGCGTGGTTACCGACAGGATTTATTACTTGGTGATAATGGTGTCGCCCTCACCGCCGAATTGAGAATTCCTGTAATGCGCATTCCTGAGATTGATGGGCTTTTGCAAATTGCACCATTTATTGATACGGCAATGGTTTGGACGAGTTCGGGAGGAGAAAATCCCGCCCAAAATCTTTTGGTCGGAACTGGGTTTGGATTGCGGTGGCAGATGGGAAATCGCATGACTGCACTATTCAACTATGGCATTCCGCTTATGTCAGTTCCTAACACGCGTAATACATGGCAAGAGAATGGGATCTATTTTTCGTTGATATATAATCTGTTTTAAGCTGAGAAGTCGAAACATCAGCAAGTCCCCAAGCTGAAATGAAATCATGGTTTTGAATTCTTTTCCTGTAGCATAATTCGTTTATGCATCGCATACATACAAAAAATATAAAAATAGAATAGATATTATCTAAGAAGATCTGAAAGAAGAAAGGATATAACTTTTGCCTAACTTCCATCTAACTCGAATATAACTTCTATCTAACTTATTGGTAACTGCTAGGATGCAACAAATATAGGTTTTTGCCCGAAAATCTTGATAACAAAAATTTGTACAACGTCAGGAGTCGGGTAAGCCATGGTGAATGTAGTAAATCGATGCTTGGGAGTTTCTATTGGAACTGGGCTATTAAGCATAGCTAGCTTAGGGCTTGGTGCTTCTCTGCCTGCTAGCGCTGCAAGTTTAACTACTTGGACTGCAACATGGAGTGGTGCTGAGTTTAGTAATACCTCAACTGCAAAGGCAACTTTTACTACGTTTGACGACATTATCGATACGACAAGTCCACTGGATTACGAAGGTGCTGCAGATGTGGCTCTAGCAAGTTTAAACCTAGAGACAACAGTTAACGGTATAAAAACGACTTATGTACTCAGTCAATTTGCTTACCTTAACTTTAATACGGCTGGTGGCACGCTTAACTACAATATTAATCTTGTCGGACAGAATCTTAAAGATCCAATCACAGGCTTGAATACTGGTAAAACATGGAATTCAGCTCCAGGCGTTTATTCAGGAGACTGTACTTCTGGAAACATCGATCCCAATTTTTGTGTCAAGCAAAGTGACGGAACCTACAAAAAGGTTTTATTTCCATATGACAATAAAACAAGTTCTACTGCGTCTTATGCAGGGGACTTCAATTTATTTAAAATCGATCCCGGTTCATGTGGCAGCGATTATCCGAATGGCGTTCATCGATTTATTTTGGCTGCCTGCGATACAAGTACTGGAAATCTAAACTGGATGAGACTGACCTCATTTACAAAGGTGCAACCAGTTCCTGTTCCTGGTGTTATGTTTGGCGCGATCGCAGCGGGGGTATATTTCTCGGCTCAGGCTTTGAGGAAAAAGAAAGCCTCTTCCCTCGCAAAAAGTAACGCTTGATGGAGATTTCTTAACATTAGTAGGAATTTGAGACGCGATCGCCGAAACTATTTGTAGTCTGTACCTTCTCGAACCTAACCATGAAAGAGACTCTGATCGGACTAAGTGTAGCTGCGATCGCTTTTAACCTCATACCCATCTCTCCTAGTCAGGCGCAAGTCATACCTGACAGAACCTTACCTGTGAATACCGTTGTCAATACCAGTGGTACGGTGCATACAATTACAGGTGGTACGCAAGTCGGAGGAAACCAATTTCATAGTTTCGATCAGTTTTCCGTACAAACAGGTAATACCGCTTACTTTAACAACTCTCCTGAAACAGCAAATATCATCAGTCGGGTGACTGGTAGTTCTGCTTCCGACATTGATGGACTGATCAAAGCGAACGGTCGAGCCAATTTATTTTTAGTTAACCCTAATGGCATAATCTTCGGTCAGAATGCCAAGTTAGATATTGGCGGCTCCTTTACTGCATCAACTGCAAATAGCATCAAGTTTTCGGACGGATCTGAATTTAGCGCCACGAATCCCTCTGCTATACCTCTGTTGACTATGAGTGCACCAATTGGGTTGCAGTATGGCAAAACTAACCCGAATACTGTGCTTTCAAATGCTGGCAGTTTAACCGTGCGTGAAGGTCAAGGGATTACATTACAGGGAGGATCTGTATCGAGTACTGGAGTACTAACTGCCCCAAGTGGAACCGTTCAATTATTAGGCGATCTCGTCAGTTTGTTAAATAACGCACGCATTGATGTATCGGGTGCAAATGGTGGCGGCACTGTATTAATTGGTGGTGATTATCAGGGGAAAGGAACAGTACAAAATGCTCAGGAAACCTATGTGGATCGTGGTGTAACGATCGATGCAGATGCATTACAAAATGGGAATGGAGGACGGGTAATTGTCTGGGCGGATAAATCGACGGAATTTTATGGGTCGGTGACAGCGCGCGGTGCAACGCTATCTTCATCGGTTAGTGGTGTATCGGTCAGTAATGGGGGCTTTACAGAAATATCGGGAAAGCAGGATTTGATCTTTGATGGCAAGGTCGATTTGAGCGCATTAAATGGGAAATTAGGAACTTTATTACTCGACCCAACCGATGTAATTATTTCTAATGGCACTACACCCGGAACAACACTAACTCAGGCATCCTTACAAGCATTGGCAAACACGGCAAATGTACAGGTTACTGCCACGAATAACATCACCATTGGAACGCTAACAGGAAACACTCTAACATTCGCATTTGGTGCTAACTCTGGCTCAATTACTTTTACGGCAGACTCCGATAAGGACAATGTTGGCTCCTTTTTAATGAATTCCACAGATACAATCAGAGCGCGAGGTAGAAATGTAAGCATTTCAGGAGCTAATATTTCATCCGGAATTATTGACACATCAAATGTTACTGGCATTGGTGGGAACATCCAACTTTCAGCATTAAATGGCAATATTTCCACTGGTAATGTTGACTCTAGAGGTGCAGCTAACCAGAGAGGAGGAAATGTAAGCATTAGCTCAGCCGGCAATATTAATATTAATGGCACTCTTAGATCGTCACAATCTACTACAGGTGGTAGCACTACCTTACTTGCCAATGGGAATATAAATTTTGGTTTATATAACGGCGGTTCGCTACGTATTTTTTCAGGGGGTAGCATAACCTCAAATAATACGATTACCTTTACCACGAATACATCAGATACTTTTAATTACAGTAATGTAGCTTTATGGAATGGAGCTACACTGAGTTTAGGTGGAGTAACCCTGTCAAATGGATCAAGCCCTAATCTGAGTGGAACACCTAGCCCAGTTCTTCTTGATGCTCGAGCAGGCATGTTATTTCAAGGATCGAGTGTCATTGCAACTAACGCCAATATTACGCTCACAAACATTTCAACCAGGCAAGCATCAAGAGGGCTTGTATTGCTTTCTAACCAATATAGTCCTAACTCCTTAAGTGGCAATGTTCAGGTGGATAATATCAACACACCTGCTGTAAACCTCAATAAGGGAATCGATGTAATGGTTGATTCGCGGGGCAATATTACTACTAAAGATATCCTTGCACCCTCAACCGCTGGTAATGGAGGTAGTGTCACCTTGGTTGCTAGGGGCAATATTACAACCAATGGCAATATTAGTACTCAGTCCACTTCAGCCAATGGAGGTGCGATCAATTTACTTGCTAATGGGAACATTCAGTTTGGCAATAATTCAGTGATCTCTTCAAATACTGATTTAAATGGAAACTTGAGTGGCAGAATAGATATTAATAGTAAAGGAACTGTCTCAGGGAATGGGATTTCGATTCAAAGCTCGAGTAAAAACCCTAGTGTTGTTGGTAGGCATGGAGATGTTAACATCACGGCTCAATCGTTATATTTAGCGAATGGCTCTCAAGTAGTTGCGACTATCAACGGTGGTGGAAATGCGGGTAACTTAAATATTCAGATCTATGGTGATGCAGTCTTCGATCGCTCGCTTGTTTCTACATCGATCGAACCTAATGGTAACGGAGTCGCAGGTAATCTTTCGATTAATGTCGGATCGCTGCAATTGCTCAATGGTTCTCAACTTCTTGCCGCTGTATTTGGTAAAGGTACTGGCGGAAATATCTCGATTCAGGCAGATGCGATCGCGTTAGATGGATTTGGGGTTGTCACTGGAAGAACTGTTCCCACAACAATCAGTACATCTATAGAACTGCCTACTTCTAGTGGAACATCTGGCAATATCAATATCATTGCAAATACGATTTCTCTTAGCGACGGTGCTATTATTACTGCCTATTCAAATGGAAAAGGTAATAGTGGGGAGGTCAAAATCACGGCTAATTCCTTAAATATTTCTAGTGGTGGGCAAATACAGACAAATACCTTAAGTAGTGGCAATGCTGGAAATGTTTCCCTCTTTTTAAGAGATTTACTTCAAATCAGTGGGGCTGACTCAGCAATCCGTGTGGGAACGGGACCTAACTCAACAGGTTTGAGTGGAAGCATTTTTATCGATCCGCTTGTGGTAAAGATTACCGATGGAGGACGGATTTCCGCAAGTAGTTTAGGTACTGGAAATGGAGGTAACATCCAGCTATTGGCAGGTTCTCTTTTTCTAGATAATAATGGGATAATACGAGCGGAATCTGCCAATGGTGAAGGTGGTAACATCTCTTTGCAAATTCAAGACCTGCTTTTGCTTAGACATGGCAGCCAGATTAGCGCTACTGCTGGCAACGATGGTAATGGTGGCAATATTAATATCAACACGGGTTTTCTGGTTGCCGTTCCCTATGAAAATAGCGATATTTCAGCGAATGCTGATCGCGGTAGAGGGGGTAACATTAATGTCACAGCGCAGGCGGTCTACGGAATTGTGTTCCGTCCCTCACTCACACCTCTTAGCGACTTCACTGTAAGTTCTAATTTTAATCTTAGCGGCACTGTCATTATTAATACCCCCGGTATCGATCCGAGTAAAGGTTTAGGGAATCTTCCAGTGGATGTCGGTGATGCCAGTAAACTTGTTCCGCAACGCTGTCTTGCCGATAGACAAGGTAGTGAGTTTATTATCACGGGTCGAGGAGGTGTACCTGCTAATCCTTCTGAGTTAGTCAGTGGTATTAGTTTGCTCGATAATCTTGGTACTTCTAATAATTCTGCTGCGATCGCCTCAAATCCTGTAGAGGTGAAAAACGAAATACCCGATACTATTGTGGAAGCACAGGGATGGGTGGTAAGCGATCGCGGTCAAGTTACTTTGGTCGCCAAAGTACCAGCAGCACCAGCCTCCGCTTGGTCTACACAACCCAAATGTGTCTCTGTTGCCCAAAAATAAGACTTAAATAAAGATCGTAGGGTTTCCTATTATGAACAAGACTCTTGTAGGGCTGAGCGTAGTAACGATCGCATTTAACCTTGTCCCAGCATCCCCTGCGCGATCGCAAGTTATCCCCGATCGCACGTTGCCCATGAATACTGTTGTCAACACCAACGGCACAACGTTTACAATTACAGGTGGAACCCAAGTTGGTGGGAACCAATTCCATAGTTTCGACCAGTTTTCAGTCCCAACGAGCAGTACGGCTTATTTTAACAACACTCCAGACACAGTAAATATTATCAGTCGAGTCACGGGAACCTCCAGTTCCAATATTGATGGACTGATTAAAGCCAACGGTCAAGCAAATTTATTCTTGGTGAATCCCAACGGCATCATTTTTGGGCAGAATGCCAAACTAGATATCGGCGGTTCGTTTACAGCGACAACTGCGAATAGTATTAAATTTTCAGATGGAACGGAATTTAGCGCCACAAATCCCTCACCATTGCTGACCTTGAGCACACCAATTGGGTTGCAGTATGGCAAAAGTAATAGGGGAGCAACCATTACAAATCAGGGGAATCTCTCCGTAGGGCAAGATTTAACTTTCGTGGCTGATAAGTTGGATTTACAGGGACAATTAAAAGCTGGAAGAGATCTAACACTGCAAGCCCAAGACACCCTTAAAATTCGCGATCGCATATCTGATCCTTTCATCGCTATCTCTGGTAGACAAATGCTTGTGCAAGGCGATCGAGGTGTAGATATTTTTGCCCTCAACCATCCAAATAGTGGCTTTTATGCTGGTGGCGATATGACGCTGCGATCGGCAAATCCTGTACTTGGCGATGCTCATTATTACGCCAATGGTAATTTTAAAATTGAGCAGTTAAATGGAAAGATTGGGGATCTCCATAGTCCCAACGATCCGATCGTTCGCTCTCTTGGGGATGTCACAATTGGGTTTTATATCGGAAGTTCGCTCCACATTCTCGCAGGTGGAAGAGTGACTATTGACACGGCTTTTATTACTGGGACAGATACAACCACTAACACAATTAATCCAACTATTACGCCTAATCTTGCCAATGTGTTACTTTCTAATGGAAGAACGTTAACGATTAACGGTAATGCTCATCCCACACTCGACATTCGATCTGGCATGAATCCATCTGATATTGGTATATCGGGTGTAACGGGAACTGGAAGCTTTTTCGATCCCTCTTTAAGTTTTGCGCTACCACCACCCAGTACAAGCCAGCCATCTACAGGAACAGGAATTACGATTGGAGACATTCTGATTAATGCACCAAATGGAGTTGTTCTACTCACAAATAACTACAAGCCAAACACATTCTTACCAGACGAAGATATTACCATTACAGGTACTGGTTTTTTTAGCCAAAATCCTGGTTTTGGGGTTTTTGCAGGCATCCAGACTTTTAGTGGTGTGGGTAATGGTGGATCGGTATTTGTAGATTCGCGGGGGAATATTAATGCAAATCAAAATATCGTCGTAGGATCGAGTGCTGTTTCTGGTAACGGCGGTAGCGTGACTTTACTCGCTAAAAATGATATTCGCTTTAGCAATGATGCTTTGATTTTCTCAAATGCGCCTTACCTGAGTGGGCAAATCGACCTTAAAGCTAATGGAGCAATATCAGGACAGGGACTGACAATAATTAGTAGAAGTCTTGCATCTACGATCGCGGGTAATAGTGGCGACATTAACCTCACGGCTGCATCCCTATCGCTGACAAACTCCTTAACCAACCCTTCTCTCCTATTCACAGGTACTTTTGGCAATGCCAATGCAGGCAACATTACACTGAATATTTCTGGGAACGCGAATTTTTCTGGGGTTGTTGGTGCTCTACCAACTCAAGTAATTAGCCAAGTGGAACAAAATGCGAGCGGCCAGGGTGGGCGGGTAAGTATAAATGCGGGAACCCTAACACTACTGAATGGTGCTCAGATCAATTCCACAACAAATGGTTTGGGACAGTCTGGAGATGTTGCGATTTTAGCGAATGCGGTCAATATTGATGGTAGAGGAAGCGCGATCAATAACCAAGTTCTTAACTTCGCCAATGCAAATGGTGGGAACCTCACGGTTACAACAAACACACTATCTGTAACTAATGAGGGGCAAATTAGTACGATTACGTCGGGCGTAGGTAATGCAGGTAACTTAAATATCATCGCAACAGGAAATATCCTATTCGATCGCAGCACGGCTTCCTCGGCAATTAACTTGGGTGGACAAGGGAAAGGCGGAGATCTTGCAATTATTGCCAAATCGCTACAACTGCTGAATGGCGGTCAAGTCGGTGCAGGTGTATTTAACATCGGGGATGGCGGTAAAATCACGATTCAGGCTGATGCGGTTTCACTCAGTGGCTCTGGTTCGATCTTTGGTGCACTTGTGGATAGCGCGATTTCGACAACAGTGGAAACAAACACAGCGATCGGCAATGCTGGGGATATCGATTTGAGTACACGCGTTCTTTCTCTTAGCAATGGGGCTTTTATCTCTGCTGCGACAAATGGACAGGGAAATACTGGAAATATCAATATTCGCGCAACTGAAAGTGTCTCTCTCAAAAACAGTAATATCAATAACTTTATCAACAATACTGGGCGGGGCAATGGTGGCGATCTAAGTATTTCTTCACCGTCAATTGTCCTCAGCGATCGCGCTAAAGTTAGCACATATACTGCTGGAATCGGGAATGCTGGAAAACTCAACTTTTTTGCAGAGTCTCTCTCGCTCTCAGATAACTCTCAAATCCAAGCATATACCGATGGCAATGGCAATGCTGGCAGCATTACGATCGCTCCAATCGGAAACCGCACGAACGAAGTTAAGATCGATGGCAGTTCGGTTTCGGCAGATATTAATTTTAACGGCAGAGGAAGCAGTGGGAATATTTCAGTTATGGCAAATTCGCTGCAAGTCCTAAATGGTGGACAGATTAGCGTAGGTGTTTTTGGACAAGGTAATGGCGGCACGATGACGATTGAGACTAACACTGTTTTAATTGATGGAAGCGGTACGGTTCTTAGTCAGTTTGTGAATAGTGGGCTTTATGCTTCAGTTGATAATGGTGCTATCGGCAATGGAGGAGAGATTAAAGTCACCACAAATACGTTTGCTTTAACCAATAAAGGAACCATCTCTACAAAAACAGATGGATTTGGCAATGCAGGCGAAATCACAGTTTTTGCAAATACATTAGATATAACAAGTGGTGGGAAACTCTCGGCTGCCACTTCTACGAGTGGGCAATCTGGCAATATTAATCTAAATATTCGCGATCGCCTTAACCTTGATGGCACATCTTCTGGGATCTTTGCCAATACTACCTCTAGCTCAACAGGAAAGGGTGGCAACATTTTCATCGATCCGATCGCTGTCTCAATCTCAAATGGTGCGGGAATCTCGGTTAACAGTCTGGGCACTGGAAATGGTGGCAATATTCAACTATTTTCGGGTTCGCTCACGTTCAGTAATGGTGGGTTTATTACAGCCGGTACTGCTTCGGGAGAAGGTGGAAATATTAGCCTCAATGTACGAGATATTCTCTTGATGCGAACAGGTAGTCAAATCAACACGAATGCTGGTGGTTCGGGTAATGGTGGCAATATCGATATCAACGCTGGTTTTGTAGTAGCTGTTCCATTTGAGAATAGCGATATCTCAGCAAATGCGATTAGAGGTAGGGGTGGCAACATTAACATCACGACGCAGGGAATTTACGGATTAGAATTTCGCCCTCGCCTTACACCTCTCAGTGACATCACGGCAAGCTCTGATTTCAATCTTAACGGCACTGTCACGATCGTCACACCGGGTATCGATCCCAGTAAAGGATTAAATAACCTTCCCGTCGATGTTAGTGATGCGAGTAGACTAGTTGCACAAAGTTGTCTTGCCGATAGCAAAGGCAGTAAATTTGTGATTACGGGTCGAGGAGGTGTACCTGCTAATCCTTCTGAGTTAGTCAGTGGTATTAGTTTGCTCGATAATCTTGGTACTTCTAATAATTCTGCTGCGATCGCCTCAAATCCTGTAGAGGTGAAAAACGAAATACCCGATACTATTGTGGAAGCACAGGGATGGGTGGTAAGCGATCGCGGTCAAGTTACTTTGGTCGCCAAAGCCCCAGCAGCACCATCCTCCGCTTGGTCTACACAACCCAAATGCGTTCCTGTGGCATCATCCGTACATTGAATCTAAAGAGAAGCTTTTTACTGACCAAATGACTAATCTATATCCGTACTTAAGTATAGGTGTAGGCTATTGATTTAGCTCATAGAATATGGGAACCTGTAGCGATTAACAATCAAACAAACTACAATGCTCTTTTGTAAGTAAATATTCTCAGTCAATTGGAGCCTTAATGTAGAAAGTGGACTCAATTTATTTAGATGATGTTCTGAAGCGTCGCGATCGCTGGTTAGTAGAGCAAATTCGTCAGATGAGTGTCGATATCCTTAACCTTGGTACATACACTTGTACGGCATGTGGTGAAGTGGCGGGTGAGTATATCATTGACTACTCAGGCGAGAAGCTTAGGCTTTCTATGGCTGAAACCTATGCACTTCTTAAATTTGTACTTGAGAAGTCATCTCCATAAACCAACCTCAAACAGACTGGATGGGTAGAAACACAATGAAACCTGTTTTATCTGACACTGATTCGATCGCGAGACTTCCATAATAGTGATTTTGATCGCATCTAGTCCTAGCCCAGACCCCTTACCCATCGCTTTGGTGCAGAGTTATACTTTACATTAAGTGCGATCGCTTCAACAATCTATCTTCCCAAGGGCTTTCTGCGGACGATCGCTAGTAGTGGGAGTTGGGAGTTAAAAGCGATCGCTTTTTGCATTTGCTTTGTTGTTGAGTGAAATGGAAATACTTGTCTTGAATGACTTGTGCTGTGTGGCTACAGTACTGAAAATATGCAGGTATTAATCACGTTTTAGCAACCAAACATTTTCTGTTGTTGCACATTTTCCCTTCAATCCACCAGGTACATCCGTGCTTACGATAAGAGTTAAATCATAACTATCCCTATAGTGCTGATTTACTTCCTCGTTACTGACTGAAAAAGGAGGACCTTCCATTACACTTTGGTCGTACTCGTAGCTAATTAACAACTGTGGCGCTTTATCCGTAATTTCCATTAAGTGCGCTGTGTATTGATTGCGCATTGCTTCTGGCAGAGCTACTAAAGCTGCCCTGTCATAAATTGCATCGACTAAGCCGAGCATCTTGCCCGACAAATCAAAAATATCACCCACAAATATGTCGATGTTTTCTGCGCTGTAGCGATCTACTTCACCAACTGTTGATATTTTGGGTTCCACCCCAAGTTCCGTAAATAATTGCTCAATGGCTATTTTGCTCAATTCAGCGCCAGCAACGCGATAATCATTAGAAAGTAGCCAAGGAATATCAAGGGTTTTACCGCATAATGGTAAAAATACACGACTGCCTTTGACTAAAGAAAGCTCTTTAAAATATCTGACCAGTAGTGGGTTGGCTTCACTTCCATGGAAAGCAATATTATTTTCACTCCATCTTTGGTGCCAAAAACTTGGATCCATAATCACCTCTTTAGAAATTTACCTACACATAACGGATCGCAGCTCATCGCATGGCAATCATCTTTGCAGAACGGATAACCGAAATTCCGTTCCGATTTAGCAATTTGTTAGCTTGCGATCGGACACTCGACAATCAATCAAAATTCCAGAAAGACCAAGAAATTCTTAGGCTTAGGAACTAAGTGAAGCAATGGCATCGTTAACTTTCACCATTAGTGTCATTGGATCGACAGGCGAAACCATAAAACCACACTTCTCATAAAATTGCTTTGCTTCTGCCGAGATAGCATGTACGAGAATTGTACGTATTCCAGCAATCTCGGCAGCTTGCAGAGTACGAAGAATTGCGTCTTGCAATAGGGCACGCCCAATACCCTTACCTTGCCAGTTGCGATCGACTGCCAATCGTCCAATCACCATTACTGGAATCGGATCGGGCATGTTACGCCGAACTCGACCTGTTGCAGCAGTCTGTGCCACTGCTCCATTGGCAAGACAGTAGTACGCAACAACAACTTCGCCAGTGCAGAGTACATAGGTGCGTGAAGCCCCCTCTAACTCATTTTTCAGGGCGCGGCGCTTAAGCCAGTCATCTAGGTGACTGTTCCCTGAATCAAAGCTTTCAATTCGATGCGACGAATTCAGCTTTTCGGGTGGGCGAAGCTTATCTCGCTCTCGATCTAATCCCACGGAGATTTGGTTGCCAGCAATGTGTGCAACTTCTCATTTCGCGCAGGTGATGCATCCAGCAAAGCCAAAAATTGCTGAAATTTCAGTTCATCTAGCCCAAAAAAGCTCCGATCTAAAAGAACGTCTTGGGCTTTCTGATAAGCTGACTCAAGCATAAACTCTGAGCGACTCTTGCCCTGCACTTCAGCCGCGCGATCGATCAGATCTCGTTGGGTTTGCTTAGCTCGAATATTGATTGTGACATCACGGGTCTGACTAATCGACCCTTCATAGGCTGAGGCGTTCATAACGCTTACCTTTTTAATAGGAGACTCCACTAAATATATGGGCTTTGTATACACAATGTCAACACATCTCTATTGTGCTTGACAATATCATTATCATTGGCGAACTGACATGACACTAAAGAGATTGGAATAATCATCTGTCCATAGAGCTTTATTTGTTGCTTTAATTTTAGTCCAATGGTTATCCTTAACGAGGTTGCTAATGGAACTAGGATTACGCGCTAAAACCACCCAAGTCGAGGGGGAATTCCCAATAGAAGTTGATGGATAATCGCTGAATTTAGGTTGCAAGAGAGACATGTTATCGCGATATTTGAATGCAGTTAAACCAGAATTTTCCGCCAGTTTCCCAAGCACAGGCGCAAGATCTAAATAGCGATTGGTGATGTGAAATGCGATCGCACCATCAGGAGCGAGCTTAGAAAGGTAGGTAGCAAAAGCCTCGCGGGTAATCAGATGGACGGGAATCGCATCGGAGCTAAATACATCTAACACGATTAGATCGTAGATTTGGTCAGCTTTGGCTAAGGTGAGGCGACCATCGCCGATCGCGACCTTAATTTTGGCGGGTGAGTCCGAAAGGTAGCTAAAATATTTTCGTGCGATTGCTTCCACCAGAGGATCGATTTCATAGAACGTCCAGTCTTGATCGGCTTTACCATAGGCAGCAATCGTCCCGACACCCAGACCGATAGCCCCGACACGCAGGGATGGTTTAGAGGAGATTGCCGCAAATAATTGACCAATTCCCGAAGAATGAGAGAAATAACTTAAAGGTTCCATCTTTTGCTGAGGATTGGTGCTCTGTCTCCCGTGAATGGTCGTACCGTGAGAGAATACAATCTGTTCTTGAGACTCCACTTTGACTTTGCTAACGCGATACACGCCAAAAAAGCTACGCTCTTGAGCTAGCAACTGTCCCGTGACGCGCGGAGTGTTGAGACCGACAGCCGCGATCGAAAGCATAATACCTAATTGCAGCATATAGAGGTTCCGTAAACTTCGCGTTTGAGGGAACTTTAAAAAGAATACAGATAGCACCAAAACCAAGGGATACTCCAATAGCCAACTAAAAGCGATCGGCGCTACAAGACTATTAAACAGACCACCCAACACACCCCCAAGCGCCAAATACAGGTAAAAATTGGTTAGATATTGCGGATCGGGCTTAGCCTTTGCTAATTCGCTATGACAACCCCACATCAGGAGCGCTACCGTAATCAAATGCAGCGGCAACAGCAGAAATATAGAAATTCCCACAATGTTGCTACTCAGTAACGTGAGACCCACACAGGTAGGAACGAACGTAGAAAGCACTGGATTCAGCAGTACTGGTTTAGGTGCGAATACCAACACAAAGGTGAACAGATAAATCCCTAAGGGAATTGCCCATAGTAATGGAATCGGTGTGATATCGGTGGTGATATGGGTGGTCACACCCATCAACAGACTAGAGGGAAGGGCTGCCAGTACGATCCATCGCCATTTTTGCTTGCCCGTAGGAGGTTTTGGTGGAGAGTTTGGAACTCCGTCTGATTCCAGATAATCTTGCGAAGATAATTCCGAAGATGGAAGTTCTAGAAGTAAAGGCGAATTCTCAAACTCAGGAACTCGATCGGCGTTTCTACTGCCGACTCGAATGCTGACCCATCCACTTGCACAGACCAGACAAATTAAACCAAGATAGCCTCCAGTCCACAACCAAGTCTGATCGCTCAACCGTAACTGAGATTCGATCGCTGTCGGGTAGGCAATCAGAGCAAGTAAGCTACCGCCATTGCTAGCCGCATAAAACTTGTAGGGATTTGCTCGATCTTGTTTCGATCGCTGATGAAACCACTGTTGAATCAATGGGGCTAACGTGGACACGCAAAAAAAGGGTAGTCCGACGGTACGGCAGAGCAAGCCCAATAGCCAGAAACTCGGATTGGCATTGGTGGGCGGCAGATCCTGACTGGCAATCTGAATTGGCAGAAAAGCGATCGCGATAAGCATGAAGCCAATCTGCAATCCAACCTGATATGTAAGCTTCAGCCGAGATGCCCAATGCGCGTAGCTATAGCCCAACAGTAAAACTGCCTGAAAAAAGACAAGGCAAGTATTCCAGACCGCAGGTGTACCGCCCAACAGGGGCAAGATCAGCTTCGCAGACATTAACTGCACCCAGAACAGTAAAAAAGCACTGAGTGCAAGGGTCGTAGCAAATAAACCTGTCACAATCTAAGCGGATTTGAGTGCAAAGATCTTTTCGATCGTATCCTCAACCACGCGATCGGGCGTAGAAGCCCCAGAGGTAATACCTATACGCAATTTGCCAGCAGGCAGCCAGTTTGAGGCAATTTCTAAGGGCTTGCCCAAAGGCTTATGTTCGATCGCGACCGCTGAAATGATGCGATCGCTGCTATCGATGTGATAGGAAACCAAGCCCCGTTCGATCGCCATTTCCTGTAGGTGCGTCGTGTTTGAGGAGTTGTAGCCACCAATTACGATCATCAGATCCAATGGTTCTTCGACGATCTCGATCATGGCATCTTGGCGCTCTTGGGTAGCATCGCAGATCGTATTAAACGAAAGGAAATGCTCGTTTAAAGATTCCACGCCATACCGTTGCATCATCGTGCGTTCAAACAGCTTACCGATTGCTTCGGTTTCACCTTTGAGCATGGTGGTTTGGTTGGCAACCCCTACCCTTTGCAAGTCGCGATCGGGGTCAAAGCCCTCGGAAATTGCCTTCGAGAATTTAGCGAGAAACTCGTCCTTATCCCCGCCCTTGAGAATATAGTTCGATACATATTCGGCTTCTTTGAGATTGAGCACGACCAAATAGCGCTTGGCATAGGAAATCGTCGCGATCGTCTCTTCGTGGTTGTACTTGCCGTGGACGATCGAAGTGAAATCTGCTTTTTTATGCTTCTCGACACGATTCCAGACTTTAGACACCCAAGGGCAAGTGGTATCGACAATCGTGCAACCGACATGATTCAAAAACTGCGTTTCTTGAACGCTAGCGCCAAAGGCTGGCAAAATCACGACATCGCCCTGCGCCACGCCTGAAAAGTCTTTGCCACCCTGGGCGTCGGTTTGAATGAATTCCACATTCATCTCCTTGAGCCGAGCGTTGACCAAGGGATTGTGAATAATTTCATTGGTAATCCAGATCCGCTCGGTGGGGAACTGCTGGCGGGTTTCGTATGCCATCGCTACCGCACGCTCTACGCCCCAACAAAAACCAAAAGACTTTGCCAAGTGAATCGTGACATCCCCCTGCGTGTAGATATAGTTGCGATCGCGAATGGTTTGGATTAAGTCACTGTGGTATTCACTTTTCATCGTGGTTTCGGCTTCTTCACCATGCCCAAAGCCGTGACGGTGATAGTTGGGTGACTTATGCAGAGATCGGCGTAAAGCCTGCGTATCGAGCGTTTGAAGATCTAGTGATGGGATGCCCAAATTATCCGCAGTTTGCGTGTCAACAGTCTGTGGCTCTAGTTGGGTGTCGAGGGTATTATCCATGAGATTTACTAAATTTTCTGCTGCTACTATTAAAGCCGATCTAGAGCCCAATGTTGTGAGGGATCTGCTACATACATAAAGTATTCCTAGCCCGCAGCTCGAATTTGGAAGGTGATATTGAAGCTTCTACCTTAATTTAGAATTGCAGGAATAAGATGTGCGATCGCGCGTCAGATAGTTCGCTTACTTTTCTAGTTGCTGAATCAAATTTGCCGCCTTACGAAACCATTCTGTTTCCCCTTGTTGTTTAAACAGCTCGGCGGCCTGATTTAAATCGACAAGAGCCCCTTCTTTATCGCCCAAATCAGCTTTGGCAAATCCACGATTGTAGTACGGTTCAGCATAGTCAGGGTTGATGCGAATTGATTCGGTATAGTCAGCGATCGCTCCTTGCTTATCGCCTAAGCCAAATTTTGCTACTCCCCGACTATCGTAAGCATGAGCAAAGTTAGGATTGATACGAAGTGATTGGTTGCAGTCCTCAAGCGCACCTTGATAATCCCCTAACATAGCTTTTAGCCAGCCTCGATTATTATAAGCACCATAAAAGTCGGGGGACAGCCGAATTGCCTCAGTTAAGTCATCAATGGCTCCTCGATAATCATTTGATTTATACTTCGCAGTTGAACGAGCATAGTACGCTAGGGCATCGGGGCGAAGCCGAATTGCCTCGGTTAAGTCATCAATGGCTCCTTTGTAATCTCCATCTTCCAGTTTTCTGATACCGCGCTCAAAGGGGATTTCAACTGGCTGAGGTGTTGGAATATTCTTTGCCAAAACATAGCTGTTTTCGTACCTATCCATCCCTACGATCGCAAATGTGACAGTAGCGGCTAAACAAAGGGAAATGCCTGTTATAGCGTATGCAAAAACCTTTTTCACTTAGCGAACCTCATCAGTGAATCTCATTGCAGACCAAAGTTTTAAAATCTTTTTTGAATATTGACATCAAAATGAGATGGATATTCGTTTTTGACATAAATATTTAATGGTTAGCGATCGCAGAACAAAAGCGATCGCGCCTGTGGTGGATTACAAAGTCAAAGGACTGCAATCTTCGATTATGTATTTATTGGTATATATTTCGCTAAATCATTGATTAAAATACATTTACTGTGCCATAAATTCCCTCTATTTTCCAGTCGATCTGCGTTTCATTATTCTTCCACTCAATTTTGGTTTTAGCTCTAAGGGCACAGGATGGTTCTCCACTTGTTTTAATTAGCCCAATCTCATATCCCCATAGGAACTGATTTTTATAGATATGCAGAGGATAGCAGCCAAGTATGCCACACCGCTCTTTAATGAAAATCGAATTCTTGCCACTTGGAGAAATGTAATCAGTAATGCAGCCCTCGCCTAAATATGCCCCGGGGATAGCAAAAAAGAGAGCGATCGCGCAGGGAAAAAGCAAGATTAAAAACCATTCACTGACCTGCTCAAACTGTGTTTTCGTTAATATTCTAAGGAATACTCCCACAGAGATTATCAAGGCTGCTGTATAAAGGAAAAATTCGCTATGGACGCCTCGCAATGTATAAGAAGACTTGATTTCCATTGCAAGAACAGCCACTGCTAGTAACTGCAATCCCAATGTCGAGAATAAAAGTACTTTCAAAATCTTAATTTGCTTTAGGTTCCCTACAAATATTGAGTTTATATTAACCCATTCTCAAAAATGCTTCACGATAAAGTGAGTTATGACTGCGATCGACTTACTTCTCCATGGAAAAATGAGGGATAACCAAGGTTGAATCCCTCATTATTTAATAATTTTGACAAACAAATACCGAATCTAACTAGCGGCAAACAGTAGTAGAACTATGACTATATACTGAGTTGCCCCCATCATTATTTTTATAGGTATAGCTGTCATTGTGACAGTTATTAGAATCATTCGTACTATAGGTACGAGTTCCCCTAGAGAAATTAGATGGATTATCGGTTGGTAATGGTGTTGACTGGAAGTCAATGGAAGACGGATCTGTCTCTATACGGACATTGCCATCATCATCAACAATGGTGCGCGTATTCCCAGATTTAACATCGACTTGCTGCGAACTAGCGATCGCAGGGAACAGCAAAAGCAAAGAGAGAACTGCGCATGAAAGAAAAAACTTCTTATGCCGCATAAATATAGCCTCTATGAAGAAAATTAATCATCCTTCTTGTGACCTCTATGACCGCGATCGTGGTCGCGATCGCGATGTCCTTCTCTACTCACATTTACCTGTTGGGCATTCATACGAACGTTATTGTTATTACCCCGTATATCGGCTGATTGATTTAGCTCTTGGTAGGTATCCGTATTCCCAAGATTACCTGGCTTGCCTTTACGGTTGTTTGATTGAGTTTGCACGTTAGTTTGTACGGCAGATTGGTTGATCGTGTTTCCGTTCCCAACGACATTAATCTCTTGATTGATTATCTGTGTGACATTCTTGTCAGCATAGGCTGGTAGAGAAACGAATCCCAAAGAAGCAGCGATCGTGAGTAGCGATAGGAAATAAGTCTTCTTCATACGTATATACATCCTCAAACTTGATTTTTACACACCTAATAGATATTCCTTGCAGGAATATGAAAAGCTATCCATGTAACGAGATGGGAACATCTTTTGATTAAATATCGGCATAGCAAAACAGAGCCTATATCTGCTAAGTCAAATCTCAGCAAGTATGGGTTCAATCTCGATCGACCACTATATTTTTAAAATGCTCTGTTCGTTAACAGGCGAACTTGGAATAATAAGACAACAAATGGCTTTATGTTGTTCCCGCATCTCAAAAAGAATTTTTTATCGGTGTGGTTAGGTCTAACAAATTACTGCACCTTCATATTTTTCTGCATAACGTTCCACCCATAGCAATCCTCAATGATTTGTGTGCATGGGCAATTCATGAATACAGGATTACGCAGAAAATAGAAACAATCAGGATAATTAGGCTGTAAATGACAAATATATGGAATTTTTCGTGTAATATGCATTTAGGTTACTCTAGCTGTGAAACTTCTACATGAAGAAATTAATTATCATTTTGGTTCTTTGTTTTCTTGGTTGGCAGATATACACGAAATATCAAGTCTCTTACAATCAATCCACCATTAAACAAGCAGTACCCAGTATAATCAGCAGTTCAAGTTCTCAGGCAGAACCTTCTCCATCATTTAGTTCTCAGGCAGAACCTTCTCCATCATTTACTCCCTTCCCGCCATAAAATCAGGTAATTAATGAGAAAATAAAATCCAGTGT
>NZ_JAZBJZ010000065.1:0-28676 GCF_036349135.1 Tumidithrix elongata BACA0141 | reverse complement strand
AGAGGATTGTAGGGTCTTTATTCGCCATTATAAAAGATGTCAAATCGGTTCTATAAAGCCTCCTTACCTGATTTCAACGTTTAGGTACTGGTTAGGGCTAGGGTCTATACTCTGAAGAGAATGATTTTAATTTGAATATTCCACGTTATGTGGATACGTTTGAGGAAGAAGAAGAGATCGATCTAGGGGCAATCGCGGCAGAGTTGAGATTGATGGATCGGGTGATGGCGGAGAACGATCGGGTGATTCGCAGATTTTGTGAAGAGTTGAGGATTGAAGTGCCGTTATAATTTAGGGAATAGGTTAAGAGGAAATATGGATACTCATTTGTTGCTTTCTTCTTCTCATCTGTACGAGAATTTTATGCAGCGGGTAATTGGTTTAAGTCAACAAGCAAATTTTTCATTAAGTGCTTTGATTGAGGATTATTTGACGATGAATTATCAGCTTAAATTAGAGCAAATAGATAAACTAAAGGCTTGGTTAGATGGGTTTAGACCTTTGGAACCCACGATCGTCGCTGAACTCAAAAAACTCTATGATGTTCGCTTTACTTATAACTCGAATGCGATCGAGGGTAATACTTTAACCCAAAGTGAAACGGAATTAGTTTTAACGAAGGGGATTACGGTTGGGGGTAAAACCCTCGACGAACATTTAGAAGTGATCGGGCATAAGGAGGCGATCGACTATATTGAAAGTTTAGCCCAAAGGGATATGGAGATTAATGAATGGGAAATCAAACAAATTCACAATCTAATTCTCCGCAAAATCAACCCTGATGAAGCTGGGCGTTATCGTCCTCTGGATGTGATGGCGGCTGGCACAAATTATCGTTATCCGCCTCATTATTTGCTGTCTCAGTTAATGGGAGATTTTGCGATCTGGCTGAATTCGGATTCTGCTTTAAGGCTCCATCCGCTCGAATATGCGGCGATCGCACACTATCGGTTTGTCTCTATTCATCCTTTTCGGGATGGGAATGGTCGAACGGCTCGGTTATTAATGAATTTGCTGTTAATTCGTGCTGGCTATCCGATTGTGGTGATTAATAACCAAGTTCGTAATGATTACATTAATGCTTTGGCTTACGGGCAACAGAATCAAGATGATTTGAGCCAGCTTTATGGGTTGATTTTTGATGCTGCTATTAATTCACTTGTGCAGGTTTTAAGGTTGTTGGTGACTGCAAGTAGTAGCAGGGGAAAGGGAGAGGTTTTTTATCGAGAGATTACTGATTTTTTGGGTGATGGGGAATAGGTAATGGGTAATAGGTTGAAGAAAAATGTGCCTGTGTTGAGATTTCCTGAGTTTGAGGGAAGTTGCCAGGCTAAGACTTTGGAGAAATTAGCTGCTTGGAGTTCTGGCGGGACACCATCTAAAGACAATCCAGACTACTGGAATGGTGATATTCCTTGGATCAATGCATTTCAATATACTTTGTTTAATGAATTGCTAGACGAAGAGTATCCCTATGAAGGCAAATTACTCTATAGCCAAGCTTTGTACACACTAGACTAGGAAGACTATACGATCCAGCTACAAACCTTCTTGGATGAACAAGAACTATTAGACGAAGAGTAGGGAACATTGACTGAAACTGAGGCACAACTAGAGCAATCTTTTCATGCAGCATTTTAGAAGCAAGAAAGAATAGCTGATTTTTTGACAGCCAAAGTCTAAGCTGTTGCCAAGTAAATCAATTTATCTGAACAATTCAAAAAAGGCTTGTTACAAAAAATGTTCGTGTAGATTGTTAAAATTAAATCAACTAAACCAGAGTCAAACTAACCCCAAGCAACTGCAAACCATTGGAGGTAACAAACCATGATCGCAGCTAAAGAAAACTTCCCCGCTCTAACCCCTGAAGAATACTTTGCTTGGGAAGAAAATCAACTAGAAAAGCATGAGCTGATCGACGGTCAAGTCTACGCCATGAGCGGCGGTAGCGTTAATCATAGCCGCATTGCAATTCGATTTGCGACCATGATTGATACCCATTTAGACGCTAGTAGTTGCATAACAGGTAACTCAGACCTGAAAGTTAATATTGTTGGCACAAATAACTACACCTATCCTGATGTCAGTGTCACCTGTGACGATCGCGATAAAACCACAACCCAATACATTACCTATCCCTGCCTCATCGTTGAAGTTCTATCTCCTAGTACTGAGACATACGATAGAAGCGGCAAATTTAGGCTGTATCGCAAAAATCCAGTCTTACAAGACTATTTATTAGTTAGTTCCACCGCGATCGAAATGGATTTGTATCACAAAAACGAAGCAGGTGATTGGTTAATTATTAACTACCAAGCAGGCGACACCATAGAACTCAAAAGCATTAATTTAAGCTTTCCCATCGAGCAAATCTATCGCAACCTCGATCTCACACCAGAAACTGAATCAAGCAAATTATCCTAAACCCCATTCCCTAAACAATGAGCCAATCAGAACAAGAACTCGAACAAAATCTAATTCAAAGACTTACTGGCTTAGTCTACGAACCCTTCACCATCCGCAACGCCGCCGAACTCACCGCCAACCTCAAAACCCAACTCGAAAAACATAATCAAGCCAAACTCAACAAATATGGCAAAACTCAACTCAGCGATGCTGATGGTGCTGCGCCCCTACCAATACTATGCCGTTGAAGCCATCATCGAACGTCGCGTCATATCGCAATTACTCGACATCATCAACAAGTTCGATGACGCTCTTGGCGCATTTGCAGAGGAACAATAAAACAACATTTAAAGAAGTAATATGTTGTGCGATGAAGCGGACGGACAAGAGACTCTGATTAGGATGCCGAGATTATCTGCCGCCGATTAACTTAATCGTTAGACCACTCCACTCACCCCTTATGTTTTGTCCTAGGTGTTCCGCCGAGCTTGTTCGTCGAGACCGAGGGTTGAGCCGCATCACCAACGAGATGGGACTCTCTCAGCACAAGATGAGAGTTTGATAACTATTCCAAAATTGCATTTTTATTTAGCGCAATCAGTTGTTTGAATGTGTCGTTGTCTAGTTCCGTCAGCCAAGACTCATCGGCTCCCACGATCGCACCCGCTAGTTTCTTTTTGTCTTCGATCATTTCGTCGATGCGCTCTTCTAGAGAGCCAATTGTGACGAATTTATGCACGAACACATTTTTCTTTTGTCCGATCCGAAAGGCGCGATCAGTGGCTTGATCTTCAACGGCGGGGTTCCACCAGCGATCGAAGTGAAATACGTGGTTTGCTTTCGTAAGCGTAATACCCACACCACCTGCTTTGAGCGAGAGAATAAAAATGGAAGGCTCGGTTTCTGGGTCTTGAAACTCTGCGATCGTGCGCTCTCGCTTATCGCGATTTGTGCCACCGTGAATGTAGTAGGTATTGTAATGATGCTTTTGCCTGAGATGCTTCTCTAAAGCATCGCCAATTTCGGTAAACTGCGTAAAGATTAACAGGCTTTCCCCTCCAGAAATGGCTTCCTCGACCATTTCCGATAGGCGGCTGAGCTTATGCGATCGCTCTGGGGTAAAATCGCTGCCATCTTGCAGAAACTGTCTGGGATGATTGCAAATCTGCTTGAGCTTCATCAATGTAGAAAGAATCAGTCCCTTGCGCTTAATGCCTTCTACTTGATTGAGTTGTACCTCGACATCTCTAACCACGGCTTCGTAGAGCGAGGCTTGCTCCTTGGTGAGGTTGGTATAGAGCTTTTGTTCGATTTTATCGGGGAGGTCTTTAATAATCGAGCGATCGGTCTTGAGCCGCCGTAGAATGAAAGGCTCGACTAATTTCTTTAAAATCCCTGCTTGGATGGGGTCGTTGTTCTTTTGGATGGGCGTTTCAAAGGATTTTTTGAACTGCGCTTCTTTACCCAAATAGCCGGGGTTAAGGAAGTTAAAGATCGACCATAGATCCAACAGACGGTTCTCAACGGGTGTACCAGTGAGCGCTAGGCGGTGCTTTGCCTCTAGTTTGAGAATAGCTTTGGTCTGGGCAGCTTTGGGATTTTTGATGTTTTGTGCTTCATCAATTACGACCCGATGCCAGTTCACGCCGCTAAACAGTGCTTCATCTTTGCGAATCAGCGTAAAGGAAGTAATAATCAGATCGTGGGTGAGGCAAGTGTCCTGAAAAGCTTGGACAGTTTGGATGCGATCGCTGCCGTGATGAAGGCTTGCCCGTAGGTGAGGTGCGAATTTCGCAATTTCTTTCTGCCAGTTTCCCACAACGGAGGTGGGCGCGATCAAAAGCGTCGGCTTTAGGGTAGGGGATTCTGTTGGATCGGATTCTGGCGGACTAGACTCGGTGGTTTTCTTGCTTTTGGTGGCTTTCGCGGATGTTTTGGTCGTCTTCTTAGCTTTGGAATTCGCTGGAACTCCATTAATTTCCGCTCGCTCGTTTACCAGTCGAGCAATAATCTGAACGGTTTTACCGAGTCCCATATCGTCGGCAAGACAACCATTTAAGCCAAGGTTTTCCAGATATTGCAGCCATGCTACACCGCGCCGCTGATATTCTCGTAACGTGCCATTCAGTTGGGGTGGGTTCTCCACAGGCTCAAATTGCTGCTTATCCTGCAACTTCGCCATCATCTCTGCGAGCGTACTGTCGCGATCGACATCCAAGTCAGGATCGGAGGCGGTCAACTTCATAAAGTCAATCAGACTCATCTCTGGCTTCTCTTGACCGTGCTGTTGCCAAAATGTCAGCATCTCTTGCATTTTGTCGCGATCGAGTTCCATCCACTCGCCTCGGAACTTGACCAAGGGAGATTTCGCATTCACCAACTGTTCCCATTCCTTTGCAGAGATGGTTTCATCGCCGATCGCTAATTCGTACTGATATTCCACCAAGCGATCGAGACCAAAGTAGTTTTTGGCTTGGGTCTTGCCACTGGTCGCGCTTTTCCCAGAGGCTTTGAGGCGCATTCTTGCCCTTCTGCGCCCAACAGGTGTCCACCAAGCAGGCACAACCACCTTATAGCCAGCATCTTCTAAAATCCAAGCGGATTCTTTGAGAAACTCAAAGGCTTGGTCGAGATCGAGATTTAAACCTATGGGGCAATCGGTTTCTAAGCCTTGCCAAATGCGATCGTACATCCGCGCAGCGTAGCCCAAATTTAGCAACAGATTTTGCTCGAATTCCTTGCCAAATTGCTTTTGCAGCGTCTTCTTTTTGGCAGCAGTCATTGCCCAATAGGTTTCCAGCGGTAGCTTTAGCGAAGGATCTTGTTTGGGCGAAACTTGAAATTGCAACTGCCAAGGTTCTTGCTCTTTGACAGGGGCTTGCAGTTGAAAGCAAAGATAAAAAGGCGAGTCGGCTTGGGTGCGACTAATTTTTTGCCGCCACCCTTGCCATTGTTGGAACTGTGCCAAATCTTGTTTGGTCGGGCTAGCGATCGCGTTCGCAAAGTTATCCTCAGAAAAATTGAGACATTTCTCTAATAAAGAGTCAGCCACTTGCCGATCGAATTGTGCGGTTGAGGGCGTATGGGTGAGAATGCTATGCAGCACTGATTCCGAAAAATGACGGAGTAGAGTGGTGCGATCGAAAAAATAGAGTTTGTTTGAAGGTTCGCTAAAGCCTGAAACACAAGCTAGAGGCATATATTCTACATATTGTTGGAGATCTGTCTCGTATTTTTCGGAAACAATTTCCCACGCGGGATAAATCTCAGATTTTGAGGCTTGGATGGATTCCTTTTTAGCTTTTGCAGAAGTTTTTGTGTTTTTGGTCGCTTTCGTGGCAAGTTCTCGATAGCTAAAGGCGGGAATGTATTGGTCTTTGAGAATAACTTGCTTAAAGGCTTGCGTGTAGTGATACCAAAACAGCAAGTCTGCGCCTAGTTGCACCTCGGCAAGGTTATTGATCGCGATGAAATGTAGATCGTTAAGCAATTTGATCGCATTCTTGGCGCGTTTGTGGATAAAACTACTGATTTTGACGGACGTGGTAACTTGATAGCAATCAATTTGCCAGTACGCTAGCTCAAAGGTTTCGGGGATTTCGACTTCTAAATATCGGGCTGACTCTAAAGAAGGTAAGGGTTGCTGATTGCTTGTGGGTAATAGGAAGTATTTTGGGAAAATAATTGGAGCTTTTTTGCCATACCTGTTGGTATTTTCTTGCAAGAGATCGTCTTTAATGCCGAGATCGCTAAACAGAAATGACTTTAACTCTGCTTCAGTTAGGCTAGCTGGATGTTTCGATCCTGATGGTTCGGATTCATTCGCTGCTTTAGACTTGGAGGATTTACGCTTTGCCGTGGCGATCGCTTTTGTTTCGGTTGTCTCTACCCAAATATAAAAATTGCCAAGTTGCCAAAAGTCACTGTTAGAATCGGGAATCCAAGTACCATGCAGAATTTTCATAGGATTTCTGTGTGATGCTGAGTCGAAGCACGATGAAGCTGATGTGGTTCGCTCCATCCAACATATAACGAAACTCTATCACAATCTACAATTTTGCCAAATTTTGTTTCGCCCAAGCCCGAAATGCTCGAAATGCTGCACCTCGACCTTCTTGAAACGTGCGCTCTATAAATTGTGGAATTACCTCACGGACGGGAAGAGTGCCAAAGGTTGGACTTAAGGAAGACTCAATATATTCACCATTACAAAGCAGGTAAATCTTTAAGCTACGGTCTAGATAGATCCAAAGTTCGGGGACAGCGATCGCTTGATAAACCTCAAGTTTCGTTTTGGAAGTCACATCGACCTCGATCGCCAAATCTAGAGGAGGATCGATGGATAAATCTAATTTTCTAGCTCCGCGCATGACGACATTGTTTTGGATGTAGAAACAGTCATCAGGTTCTAAGCCTGCTTGTTTATCCATATGCTTGAATGTCGAAGAGCCAAAAGGCTCAAAGTCAACTTCCATCTCATCGAGGAGCGCTTTAATAAAGTCTCCTATAAGTACCTTGACTTTTTCGTGTTCGGGTAAAGGCATCTCAATCTCCAAAACTCCGTCAAAATAAGCAACCCTTGCCGCGCGTTTTTCTCCTAAATCTTCTAGAATCGCCTCAAATTGCTGCCAATCGATGTCATGCAAAATTGTGCTCTGCCCAGGCAAAGTCTCAATTTGTGAGATTCGTACTAATGTTGCCATCCTGTTAGCTCCTATCCAGCCAGTCTTATTGCTGTTTTTACGAATATGAAAATCAAGGTTTAAATTCCAAAATCCGCCAAATTATTGATTTCACCAAATAAAACATATCAAAATATATAATGAAACTCAGCGATTTCACGCTTTTTGCTTACCTACTACCTTGCATACTGTCACCATGAGTAACCTGTTTCTGGAACGTCTTCATAGCAGCGATCGCCCCGTACTTGTATTTGATGGGGCAATGGGAACAAATCTGCAAACCCAAAACCTCACAGCAGAGGACTTTGGTGGGGCGGAGTATGAGGGGTGCAATGAATATCTGGTGATCACCAATCCTGCTGCTGTGGCGAAGGTGCATCGGGACTTTTTGGCGGCGGGGGCTGATGTGATCGAGACCGATACCTTTGGCGGTACGTCGATCGTGTTGGCTGAGTATGACTTGGCGGATCGGGCATACGAACTGAGCAAAAAAGCCGCAGAATTAGCAAAATCTGTCACAGCCGAATTTTCTACTCCTGAGAAGCCTCGTTTTGTCGCAGGTTCGATTGGGCCGACAACCAAGCTTCCTACGCTCTTGCACATTGATTTCGAGACGATGAAGCAGTCCTTTATCGAGCAGATCGAGGGGCTTTGCGATGGTGGCGTAGACCTGCTGATTGTGGAAACCTGTCAGGATATGCTTCAGATCAAGATTGCACTCAATGCGATCGAGGAAGTATTCCAACGACGAGGCGAAAGGCTACCTCTGGTTGTATCGGTGACGATGGAAACAACGGGAACGATGCTCGTAGGTACGGATATCAGTGCGGTTCTAACGATTTTGGAACCCTATAAAATAGATGTCTTGGGTCTGAACTGTGCCACGGGCCCTGACAAAATGACCGAGCATATTCGCTATTTGGCAGAGCATTCCCCCTTTGTCGTGTCCTGTATTCCCAATGCGGGTTTACCTGAGAATGTGGGAGGGAAAGCCCATTACAAACTTACTCCGACTGATCTCAGAGAACATCTCAAGCATTTCGTCGAAGATCTAGGCGTGCAGGTGATTGGGGGATGTTGCGGTACGAGACCCGACCACATCCAAGAACTTGCCTCTCTAGCGGCAGAATTTAAACCCAAACAACGGCAGAATCACTACGCACCTTCGGCAGCGTCGATTTACAGTTCTCAAACCTACGAACAAGATAATTCTTTCTTGATTGTGGGAGAGCGATTGAATGCGAGTGGTTCTAAAAAATGTCGCGATCTCTTGAATGCCGAGGACTGGGATGGATTGGTTGCCCTAGCGCGATCGCAGGTTAAAGAAGGCGCACATATTCTCGATGTCAACGTCGATTATGTGGGACGCGATGGCGTGCGCGATATGCACGAGTTGGTATCTCGACTGGTCACGAATGTGACGATTCCCCTGATGCTGGACTCGACGGAATGGGAGAAGATGGAAGCGGGCTTGAAACTGGCGGGCGGCAAGTGTTTGTTGAATTCCACCAACTATGAAGATGGCGAACCTCGTTTTTGTAAGGTGCTAGAACTTGCCAAGACCTACGGGGCAGGCGTGGTGATCGGTACAATTGATGAAGAAGGCATGGCGCGGACGGCCGATCGCAAGTTTGCCATTGCCAAACGCGCCTATGAAAAGGCAACCCAAGAGTATGGCATTCCACCCTATGAAATCTTTTTTGATACCCTAGCCTTGCCAATTTCTACAGGGATTGCCGAAGATCGGCGCAATGCGGCGGAGACGATCGCAGCCAACCGCAGAATCAAAGAGGCAATGCCAGAGTGTCACATCATTCTCGGTGTCTCGAATATCTCGTTTGGCTTGAATCCCGCCTCACGGGTGGTACTAAATTCCGTATTTCTGCACGAGGCGCAAAAAGCGGGAATGGATGCCGCGATCGTCAATGCCAGCAAGATTTTGCCTCTCAGTCGCATCGCACCTAAAGAATTAGAGGTCGCCCGACAGTTGGTTTATGACGAACGCCAATTTGATGGCGATATCTGCACCTATGACCCCTTGGGCGAATTCACCACGCTATTTGAGGGAGTCACGACCAAACGCGACAAGAGCGAAGATGTCAACTTACCGATCGAAGAGCGATTAAAACGGCATATCATCGATGGCGATCGCGTCAATTTAGAAGAACGCCTAGATGAAGCGCGGAAACTCTACGCTCCCCTCGATATCATCAACAACTTCCTCTTGGATGGCATGAAGGTGGTGGGCGATCTGTTTGGTTCGGGACAGATGCAATTGCCCTTTGTGCTGCAATCAGCGGAGACGATGAAGGCGGCGGTCGCCCATCTAGAGAAGTTTATGGAGAAGGTGGAAGGCTCTAATAAAGGGGTAGTGATAATTGCCACGGTCAAGGGTGATGTGCATGACATCGGTAAGAACCTCGTCGATATCATTCTCTCGAACAATGGTTACAAGGTCGTGAATATCGGCATTAAGCAGTCTGTGGATAATATCATTGCTGCCTATGAGGAGCATCAGGCTGATTGCATCGCCATGAGCGGCTTATTGGTGAAATCCACTGCCTTTATGAAAGAGAACCTCGCAACCTTCAATCAAAAAGGAATTGCCGTTCCAGTGATTCTCGGTGGCGCAGCACTAACGCCCAAGTTTGTCTATGAGGATTGCCAAAATGCCTATCAAGGTCAAGTCGTCTATGGCAAGGATGCCTTCTCCGATCTGCACTTCATGGATGAATATATGCCAGCCAAAGCCGCAGGCAAATGGGAGCATCACCAAGGATTTTTAGATGGGAATGGACATAAATCTCTCCCCAAGGCACAGGAGCGTGAAGAAATTGCCGAAGTTGCTCCTAAACTCAAGGAGGAAATTCCCGAAGATACGAATCGTTCTGAAGCGATCGCTTTAGATATTCCCCGTCCCACACCCCCATTCTGGGGAACGCAGATTCTCACGGCGGCGGAAATTCCTTTGGAAGAGGTGTTTTGGTATCTCGATCTGCAAGCTCTAATTGCTGGGCAGTGGCAATTCCGCAAGCCCCAAGAGCAATCGCGAGAGGAATATGATGCTTTCCTTGCTGAGAAAGTCTATCCCGTTTTAGAAACTTGGAAACAACGCATTCTTAATGAGAATTTGTTGGAGCCTGCGCTGGTTTATGGCTACTTCCCCGTGCAAGCCGATGGCAATCACGTTTATTTCTATGACTTCAAGGAAGCCCAAACCCATTCGCAGCAAGGGGCGCACCAAAATCTTCAGCCGATCGCTTCGTTTAAATTCCCCAGACAGCGATCGCTGCGTCGCCTCTGTATTGCAGACTTTTATGCTGACAAATCTACAGGTGCGATCGATGTGATGCCCCTGCAAGCTGTAACGATGGGACATAAAGCGAGGGAATTCGCCCAGAGTCTCTTTACATCCAATCAGTACACGGACTATTTGTATTTCCACGGCATGGCAGTGCAAATGGCGGAAGCTTTGGCAGAGTGGACGCACGCGAGAATTCGCCGAGAGTTAGGCTTTGGTGCGGAAGATCCTGATAATATTCGTGATGTGCTTGCCCAGCGCTATCGCGGTTCTCGCTATAGTTTTGGCTATCCCGCCTGTCCGAATATGCAGGATCAGTACAAGTTGCTCGATTTACTCGATGCCAGTCGGATTGGCATGTTGATGGATGAAAGCGAACAGCTCAGCCCTGAAGAATCGACAACGGCTCTGATTGCCTACCATCCTGAAGCCCGATATTTTAGTGCTTGATTCCGATCGGTTTATTAGATCCCCGACTTTTTCTTTGCAATTTACAGATCGCTTTTGTTAGTCGCAAAAAAAGTCGGGGATCTGTACGCTACTATTTAATTTCCTTGCCTAATTCATTAATTCTTGACAATCTACTCTTAATCCTTCTATGAAATTTCTAAACCAATTCTTTTCTGCTTTTTTTGCCGTTGTTTTGACCTTCGCGATCGCCCTAGGTATCTCCATTAACCCCAGTTATGCCCAAACAACTCTCTCTGCGGATACGGCGGAAGAGTGCAAAGTTCTGCAAACTTCGCTTCAGACCTTGGTGAAAGCCTCAAATTTTAAAAATGCCGATCAGATGGTAGAAATTCTCAATGTTTCTGTGCAGGATCTTGAGAATGTGAAACTCTCAAACCCAGTGTTGCAATCAGTGCGATCGGGCTATGTGAAAGCGATCGCAAACTTAGCACAGGTCGTCAAAGAAATTGGCGCGGAACACCCCGACCATCAACCCCTCAAATCGCAATATTTTAAACCTTCCTTCACTGCTTTTAGCCAAGAAATCAGCCCTTGGATTCAAAAAGCCGTAACTGAATGTCCTAGCAAATAGAGCGAAAAAAGGTGATGAATATTCATGCTCAGTCGCTAACTCCAATTTATGTAACTGAGGAGATAAATCAACCATTCACTCTCTATGAAGGTAAGATGAAGATCCTCAGCGATTCACCAGAGCGAGATATAATTGCTCAGGGTACTGGTAGTATAAAGCTCGCTTGGTTTCCAAGAATAAGGCTCAAATATTCTTTCAATTGCGATAATCTCATTACATTTGATCTTACAAAAGAGCATTATCTGGAGCTAAGTCATTTAAAAATTTCCTGTAAAGCTACTGCTACTTCTTCAACTGATTCTTCTTCAGTAGTGAGTCAAAAAACGTATATCTCTGGTTTTCTGAATGAACCTGTTGCTAATGCCTCCAGCCAAAATATTTCCTATTTAATTTTTCATATCACAAATTTCTATGGCTATAGAGGAGACATAATTCAAAACTCCTCAGTAATCTGGTTTGGTAGACTCTTACTGCAAGCAAATGGGTGGAAAGTAACCATTGATTCATTGGAGCAAAAAGCATTTGACCAATTGACTAACTCTTTAGAAAATGAGGGAGGATACGCTATTACTCATGTGGCAAAGCTTGAACGGATTGACAATCAGATCTTTACTGCTGAACAAGCCCTAGATGTATTAAGTAGTTTAAGCTACTTTCTATCATTTTCTGCGGGACTATGGGTAGCTCCTATACTGCCAACTGGCTTTGATTCTGACAATAATCCCATATGGCAACAGTGGAGTTCTCATGTAGCATCCTCATATAGAAATGTATCATCTTGGTTCCCAATTCAAGAACCTCAAAATTTGACTGAAGCTTTTGTCGGATTTATGACTCTTTGGAACGATCAAGACTGGCAGCAACCTCTTAAGCTAGCTATTCATTGGTATGTTGAAAGCAACCTTCAGGCTGGAGGGATTGAAGGCTCGATCATTTTTGCACATTCTTCTCTTGAGCTTTTATATCAGCATTGGATTGGTATATTTAATAATGATGCAGCCAAAAAACTAGAAAAACTTTTTGAGAAGGCAAGACTTCCTCTAAAGTGTACTGATATGCCAAGTAAATTAGATTCACTCGAAAATTTACTGAAATTTACTACAGACAAAAATATTAGTCTTCCTAAAGCAATTACAGAGGTTCGCAATAAAGTAACTCATCTTAAACGCAACGATGAAATACATCATGTAAGCGTGAGAATAGAAACATGGCGATTGAGTTTATGGTATCTAGAACTTGTCCTTTTGCATCTTTTTAATTATCAAGGTGTCTACAAAAATCGTTTGAGATTTGCTTGGGAGGGTGATTATGACAAATTGCCTTGGGAACAACCATAAATAATGTCCACAGGCTATCACAACGCCTCATTCAGTCATCGTGTTCTCTATCTGCGATCGCGATCGCAAAGCCAAAACGAAGTAGTGCTATTGAGAATAATCGCAATAATTTTTCTAAAAAGCCAAGGCTAGACTCTCGGTTTTACTTCCGCAAATAGGCAAATAAATCTGCGATCGCCAAGTTTAGATCGCTGGCAAATTGTGGTACGGGAAGAACTGTCTCAGGCTCGTCTAATACCTCAATTTCTTGCTTGGGACGATAGATAAACACTGCTTTTTCATCGGGATCGATTAGCCAGCCCATCTGAGTTCCGTGCTTTAAGCAATGCAGAATATTCTTTGTGACTTTTGCTTGACTCTGGTCGGGAGAAAGAATCTCAATTGTCCAATCTGGGGCAAGATAGAAAGAATTAGAGATTTCTCCGTTTTCGTCACTAGGAATTTGTTCCCAAATAAAAACCGCAACATCAGGCACGATAGAGCGCCCACCAAACGTACACCGCAGTTCTGGAAAAGCCAAAGCGATCGCTTTTGGCTTCAATATCGTGTTAAGCAAAAAAACAAGTTCTGCTTGCAACTTACTATGTTTCCCTTGCGGCATATTTTTTTGAATCACCCGACCATCAATAAACTCACTCGCAGGTTTTGTTTCAGGTTGGGATAAAAACTGCTGTAGTGTAATTGTTTCAGATTGTGCTTGTACCATCGGGAACTCCCTCCAAGACGACCTAGCTCCATACATAAAGATTGTAGCAATTATTTACCTTGTTCTTAAGCAATGCTTCCCCGCTTGCGAGCTTCCTTGTAAGAGGTAGAAACATTTCGCAGTCCTACCTCGATCGTCTTTTTTCCGAGCAGAGTAAAGAACCGATGCCGATCGCTTCCCGTCACTACCAACTGATTGCGAGCTTCTGCCAAGGCTACAGGATAGCCATAACCTTTTTGTACCTGTGCCAAAATCAGCGATCGCGATCACAAAGCTAAAATGACTCGAAACACTTAACGACTTGCTTTTCTCGAATACATTGAACTCATAGGTCAGTGATATTCAGAGGAAAAGGCAATGAACATTTACAAAATTGGTGGTTTTATTTTCAAGTTCTACGGCGTATCCATTTCAGTGCTCTTTGCTTCTAACCTTCTCAGTCACGGGCTTTAGGGTTGCGACAAAACCTACCCCTCATAGGCAGTCATTTCTACTCCAGAGACAGTGTACTTAACTTCTGTAAATTCGCTCACATCCACAAATTCTTTCATTGCCGCGCTCAGATATAATTTGCCAAACTTTCCCTTGTCCTGAGCCATTTTGGAAGCTACATTAACGGGCATCCCCGCAATATCCTTTCCTCCAGTAGCCAGATTGAAAATTAAAACTGCACCTAGATCGATGCCAATGCGGCAAGCGATATCCTGTTGAGAAAGTTCGTGACGAAATGTTTTGGCAAAATCAACAGCAGCGAGAGCCTCATCAAAAACATAAATTCCTATAGAGCTAACTACCTTGATCTCAGCAGCAATATCTAAGGGAAGTAGCCGCAGTCCAATATCTTTCATCAGGGCTGAGAAGGACAACTGATTAAACATCGAAATCTCATGGATTTCCATTTCTTTCGTTTCGCGCTCGATTAGGACAACTACTTTTTTCTGTAAATACTTCTCTGCTAAATAGTGCGCAAGATCTTGGTCGTCTAGTCGCGTTTCATAGGCAACCAAATCAGCATAAAAACTTTCGGAGTAAGGAATTGGATATCGCTGATTTAACGGCTGTAAATCAGAAAGTCGGGTTCCATCTAATACGCGATAAATATTTCCAATTTCAGTGGTTAAGTCGCTACGTTTCTCGACGATGAAGCCGTGGTTTGAGGGTAAGCGATCGTAAATTGCTTGACTGATGACAATTTCGTTACCTTCGGTATTATTCTCAGCAATTTCTTCGATCGCATCCGCTTCAATGCCATACAAACCACCATAGATAGAGTAAAACTCCCCATAGTGAGCGCCCAGCCCAATTTTAGTTTGGCAATTTCGCTCGATTTCATCTTGGACGGTCAAAAGTGTAGAAATAAGCGTGGCAGCGCTCACAGAGTCAGGGTAAAACATTTGCGTGTTATCGGCCGCCCAAATTCCCACGCTTTCACCACCAATGGCTTTACCAAATCCATGCACAATTTTTTTGGGCTGGTTAATCATTGCCAAAATTTCTAACAAGCCTTTTTGCTGGCTAAGTTTCGTTAGCCCCACAGAGTCGGACGATACGCTGTAACCTCTGATTTTATAGGAGTTAAGCAATTGCAACGCATCTTTGTGGGTTTGCTGGCTGGTGAGCCATTGCTCGACTAATTTCAGCGGCAAGGTGCCAATGATGTCTTGAGTAACGTCAAACAGGTGAGGGGAGTACTGTTTTTTGCTGAGTTTGTCTACCATAATGATTTTGCTACTATTGCTAAGGTGGGCGCGTTAATGATTCGCCTAAGTCCTGACCTCACCCGTACCCTATTTCCACAAACTTCATGCAGATCAAGGATTTTCAAGTTTTTGACAACGATATAGACCTAGAGACACTCAACTATTATCTTAAATGCGACGCGATCGCTGTAGATACAGAGACGATGGGGTTAATCCCACGACGCGATCGCCTGTGTTTAGTGCAAATATGCGACCAGAGCGATCGGGTAAGCTTAGTGCGAATTGGTCAGGGCATCAAGTCAGCGCCTCACTTAAAGCTACTCTTTGAGGCATCGGAAGTCGTCAAGGTGTTTCACTTTGCCCGTTTTGACGTGGGTATGCTAGAGTCCCATTTGGGAATTGCCACCCATCCAATTTTCTGTACTAAAATTGCCAGCAAACTGGCACGCACCTATACAGGCAAGCATGGGCTTAAGGAATTGGTAAAAGAATTAGAGCAAATCGAGCTAGATAAAGAAGCACAATCTTCAGACTGGGGCAACGTTCATGCCCTATCAGAACAACAATTAAAGTATGCTGCTAACGATGTGCGTTATCTGCTTTCTGTCTATAAAAAGCTGATTGATATGCTGATTAGAGAGCATCGCTACGACTTAGCCAAAGCTTGTTTTGCCCACATTCCTACATTGGTATATCTAGATTTGCTGGGTTACGATGATATCTTTGCTCACTAAGAATTAGGCGAGATCGGTTGCCTTAAATGCCAACTGGATAGGCACTGGGGCACTATCTCAACAAGCATCTGAATGCTTCGCCCCAAATTAACAACTGGAATTTATTTAACTGCTATTCCCTATGACCTCTTCACTCCCTGTTTCGGATACTGCTTTGGTTACTGCTCCTATCGCTGCTAAAAAACAGCATGAATTTGAGATTCACGGTGACAAGATTACCGATGACTATGCTTGGTTGCGCGATAAAGAGAATCCTGAGGTGATTGCCTATCTCAATGCTGAGAATGATTTCACCGAAGCAACCCTCGCACCCTATGCCGAACTGCGCGAGAACCTCTTTCAAGAATTAAAATCTCGGATTAAAGAAGACGATAATACGGTTCCCGCGAAATCAGACAATTATTACTACTATTCCAAGGTAGTTGCAGGCAAGCAATATCGCGTCTACTGCCGCAAAAAGGATTCCCTTACAAATGACGAAGAACTTCTGCTCGATACCAATCAGTTAGCAGAGGGTGAATCTTATTTTAGCCTTGGTGCTTTTGATATTAGCCCCAACCATCAGCTATTAGCCTATTCCACCGATACAGATGGCTCCGAGGAGTATCTGTTGCAATTTAAAAATCTAGAAACGGGCGAATTGCTCAGCGATCGCATTCCCAACACCTACTACAGTTCGGCTTGGGCGAATGATAATCAGACCCTTTACTACACCGTTCTCGATGAGAATTCCCGTCCCTATCGTCTCTATCGTCACCACCTCGGTCAACCTTTCGAGCAGGATGAGCTGCTGTATGAAGAGCTAGATCCGCAGTTTTTTGTAGGTTGTTCAAAATCTCGCGACGATCGCTATATTTTCTTAGAAATGGATGGCAAGATTACTAGTGAAGCCTACTTTCTCGATGCGAACGATCCGCAGGCTCAGTTCACATTAATTGAAAAGCGTCAAAAGGGTATCGAATATAGCGTGACGCACCATCAGGGGAATTTCTACATTCTCACCAACGATTGCGCCACCAACTTTCGGATTGTTAAAACTCCCGTAACCCAGCCCCAAAAGCAGCATTGGCAGGACTTTATTTCCCACGACCCCGATTGCTATTTGGAAGGCATTGAGGAATTTAAAGACTTCCTCGTGATTTACGAGCGCATACAAGGATTAGAAAGAATCAAAATTCTTTCCCTATTAGACCACCAAGCTCACTATATTGAATTTGACGACCCCACCTATGCGATCGGAGGCTCGAGCAATTACGAATTTGATACCCCGATCTTCCGATTTGCTTACACCTCCATGGTGCAACCTCTGACAGTTTACGACTATGACATGCGATCGCGAACAAAGACGATTTTAAAGCAAGAAGAAGTGCCTGGTGGTTATGATTCCAGCCTTTATACTTCTGAAAGAATTTTTGCCACGTCCCATGATGGTGTGCAAGTGCCGATTTCTCTGGTCTATCGCAAGGGGCTAGAGCGAGATGGTTCGCATCCGTTGTATCTCTATGGCTATGGTTCCTATGGCGCCAGTATGAGTGCTTATTTCTCTGCAAATCGATTGAGTTTGTTAGATCGGGGCTTTGTGTTTGCGATCGCACATATTCGCGGCGGCTCGGAAATGGGAAGGCAGTGGTACGAAGATGGCAAGTTCCTTAAAAAGAAAAATACTTTCTATGATTTCGTCGCCTGTGCCGAGCATCTCGCCCAAGAGAAATACACGAGCAAAGGCAATATCGCCATCTCGGGTGGCAGTGCGGGTGGTCTGCTGATTGGGGCAACGATCAATCTCAAGCCCGATCTGTTTAAGGCGGCAGTTGCGGACGTGCCTTTTGTCGATGTTTTAAATACAATGCTGGATGAGTCTTTACCCCTGACTCAGCTTGAGTATGACGAATGGGGCAATCCTAACCAGTATGAGTTCTATCAATATATCCGCTCCTATTCTCCCTACGATAATGTGCAATCTAAGGCATATCCTAACCTGTTGGTTACAGGAGGGCTCAACGACCCACGCGTTACCTATTGGGAACCTGCCAAATGGACGGCTAAATTGCGCGCTTTAAAGCAAGACACCAACTGGCTTTTGCTCAAAACCAATATGGATGCCGGGCATGGGGGAGCCTCTGGTCGTTACGAAAGCCTAAAGGAAGTTGCCCTAGAGTTCACATTTATTTTGGCCGTGTTTGGATTGGCGTGAGAAGGGGGGATGAGGGACTACTCTGTTTAAATAGGGTCTGAGCCAGCGCATATTATCTATCATGGAGCTATCATCATAGTTGCCATGGCTTCCTCCCAAATCTTTCGCTTCTATCAGGATCGGGTATACCATTATGCTTAATTTACTCAAAGTAGCAGGGCAAATGCAGGGCATATCGGAACAGTTGCAAAAAGAAGCTAAGCAACTTGCAGATAAGCTCAGTCGGGCTGAAATCTTATTTCAATCCGCGATCGCAAACCAAGCTCAACTCACCCAAAACCGACAACAATGGAGCGATCGCCTCGCCTTTAACTGTGCGGAGCCCATGGAATCTTTGCAAGAAATTCGAGTGATTCCACCGATGGCTTCTCCCCATACGGTTCTGGCTACGGATGGTTCTCAGATTGCTCCTAGCCGTCATGAGATTGCCTATTGCTACTTGATTAATGTCGGTCGTGTGGCATTGCACTATGGTTCGGGAGCATATCCTTTATTGGATAGCGTGCCTGAAGTCTATTACAAGCCTGAAGATCTCTATGGTGCGAGAAAATGGGGCATTCAAACAGAAGAATGGATGACATTCAAGCGTACCGTTGCCGAAGCGATCGCGCTTGCAGAACTGGCTGAGGTCTCACTGCCGACACCAACGGAAACAACCCATGAAGTTTATCCCATCCTAGCTTTGAGCGATGGTTCGTTAATTCATTGGGAACTCGATCCTCTCCCTAAAGAAGCCAGAGCCAAGATTCTACCTGACATTCTCTCTGCATGGGAACGATTGCGAAACGCAGGTATTCCACTCGCTAGTTATATCAGTTCGCCTCGCACTGTAGAAGCCATCAATTTTCTGCGCCTTCAGGCTTGTACCTTTGCTCAACCCGATTGCGCTACCCATTGTGCCAACAAGCTTTTAGATTATGTGCCCTGTAGTCAAGTTCAGCCCCTGCGAGATGCGACCTTATGGAACAGGCTGCTGCAACCAGGAGAATGCAGTCCCCTCTGGCACAGTCACGCCCCGATCTTGCAGGAATATGGCGACCACGATATCTATTTCTGCTATCTTCATGTCGGCTCTGAGGTGGCAAGAATCGAAATGCCTGCTTGGACAGCTTTAGACGAACAACTCAGACTGCGATCGCTTTCGCTGATTTTGGCACAGGTGCAAAAGGGCTATGGCTATCCTGTAGCACTGGCAGAAGCTCATAATCAGGCGGTGGTGACGGGAAGCGATCGGCATCGGTTCTTTGCAATTCTTGAAAACCAAATGATCAAGTCAGGTCTGCGCAATGTTTCCACTTCTTACAAAGAAGCTCGCAAGCGTGGCAGCATCGCCTAAATGCAGAATTGCCTAAATGTAGATTTAGAACTCGTAAAATTCTTGATGGTTGTACCAGAATTGTTGTACCAAACGCTATTTACGAATGGTTGTGAATCTCCCCGTCACTTTTTTTATGCTCGCGACTCTTGCGGTGTCTAGCTCGTAGGGTGGAGCCATCACCAATAATGCCGAGATTTTGGATAACCTGTTCTTTACGGGCAGCTTCTAAACCAGCTAGGTCTGTGTAATTAACCCAAGCAATACAGTCTACAGGACAAGTATCGATCGCTTCTTGGACAATTACTTCTTCATCGCCATCTTGGGCGACAACCCGCGCTCTGCCATAGCTTTCTTCTAAAAAGAAGGTATTCCGAGCCGTATGAGCGCAGTGACCGCAACCAATACAGACACTCTCATCGACATAAACGGCATTTTGCCGAAGCGCACCGCCGAGTTCTGGCTCAAAACCAGAGCGATCCGCATCTTCATGACGCAGATCGCCGCCTAATTCGGGCTCAAAACCTGTGTAGATATCGGTTTGAGGATTAGCCATTCCAACGCTGCAAAACGAGGCGAACTGAGCCATCTTCTCTGACTTGTTGCTCGGCGAGGGCAAAACCTTGATTTTCTGATTCGGTCATCACGGTTTGGACGGCGTAGCCTTGAGTGACTTTTCTTAAGAAGCTCTCAACTGTCCAAGGTTGCTGCCAATATTGCATATCTGCAACGAGTTCGTATTCTGTGCCATTCCAGCGGAAGCCCACGTCATAGCCGTTGTCTTGCTCGATCACGACTTCAGCCGTAGCGGTTTCACCCTGATAGCCACGTAATTCACCAGATTTCCAGCTTACACCTAGATCGGTGAGGGCTTTTTGAAGTGGCTCAAGAGTGCGAATTTGGGTTTTAACTTGGCTGAAATGTGACATATAGGGGATTCCTCAGTTAGACGACTAAGTTGGTTAATTCGGTTTTTAATAAATCTAGACGATCTTAATAAAAGTTCTTACTTTGACTCATACTTTGAAATGATTTACCACTGACTAAAGCCTGATTCAGAAGGCTCTGATACCTGATTGAGTTGCGTTCTGGCAGTTGTTTGAGCTTGAAACTGCTGTTGGGCAAAATTCTCAGACGTGAGCTCGCGAGAAGCGACAACGCCCAGCTTTGCCTCGATCGCTGCTGTAACTGCGGCACAACTAGAGCCAATGATGCCAGTCACGCGCTCTTCAACTCTGCCATCAGGGTGAATGATAAATTCCAAAGTTTCCATGCTGTTTTGAGCTTGAACTTTATGTAGATAGTTTCGCCTACAGTTTATATTAGCGTCAAGAACTTTACAAAACTAAACTTAACTATGTGAAATGTATATGTAGCAGGGGTAAAGGCTCATATTTTGCTTGGTTTGGGTATATTTGCGATCCCAGCTTGGTGAAATCTATCTCTTTTGAGATACTTGGTTTTTGGCTGTTTCACAGCTTGGTATTCGTATGGAACAGATCCATCAGACCTTGCTGTCTGGAGCTACCTAGGTTTCAACTTATGAAATATTGGTGAAAAAATGCAAAATTCAGTGCTGGCGGTTGGCTTAATCAGTGGCACATCGGTAGATGGCATTGATGCGGCTTTAGTCGAAATTACAGAACAGGATGAAAAGCTGCAAGTTCGTCTGATCGCGGGGCATACGTTCGACTACGAACCGAATTTGAGAGCGGAGATTCTGGCAGTCTGTGCGGGGGAACCCAGAGCGATCGCGCAGTTTTGCGAATTAGATGACAGGATTGCGGTGGCCTTTGCGCAGGCAGCGATCGCCATAATCGAGCAAAATCCACAGCCAAAAGACCGCAAACCAAATTTCATTGGTTCGCACGGGCAAACCGTGTTTCACCGCCCACCGCTAGGAATTGACGCAAGTGGGAAGACAACCCTAGGCTACTCGGTGCAATTGGGGCGCGGTGCGGTAATTGCTGAATTGACGGGCATAAAAACCGTTAGTGATTTTCGGGTGGCGGATATCGAGAGGGGCGGTCATGCTGCACCGTTAGTCCCCATGCTCGATTGGTTGTTGCTAACCCATGCCACAGAAAATAGGGCTTGTCAAAATATTGGGGGCATTAGCAATGTCTGCTATTTGCCAGCATCGGGGACACAGGATCTCGTGTTTGGGTTCGACAATGCCCCAGGAAATGTCTTGATCGATATGGCAACCCAGAAACTCTTTAACCTGCCCTTTGATGATGGCGGGCAACTAGCGAGCCAAGGCAATTTTTACTTGCCCTTAATTGAGTCATGGTTGCAACAAGAATTTTTTCATACGCCGCCGCCAAAATCCACGGGTCGCGAACTATTTAGCCCCAGCTATCTGGAGCACTGTCTAGAACAGTGTCAGCAAGCCCAACTCTCAAACTATGACATTTTGGCAACCCTGACAGAATTTACAGCCAGAGTGATCGCCTTGAGCTATCGTCAATTTTTACCGAAGTTTCCCGATCGGGTTTTACTCTGTGGGGGTGGTTGCCGCAATCGCTATCTGGTCGAGCGTCTGCGCGATCTGCTTGCGCCTGCTGCGGTGATGAGTACCGATGATGCGGGGGTCAATGCTGATTTTAAAGAAGCGATCGCCTTTGTGGTGCTGGGCTATTTAAAGTTGCAAAAGCGATCGGGTAATTTACCGAGCGTTACGGGCGCAAAGGGTTCTGTAGAGTTGGGGCGAGTTTATGAATAGCTACTAGTATTGAGCCATTAGCGATTAGCTCTTAACCCTCCATGTCAAGCCGACGAGGGAAGGTCAAAGCTTATGCTCGTTATGTTAAAGTTAAGCCATTGTATCTCTTGGAGTTACTATGGAAACCATTCAAACACTTGTGTTGCCAACCACTCCAGCATCATCTCTTGTTGACACATCCAAAACTAACCTACCCGATCATACGCAATTACCCGAATCTGATGGAACCTTTGTGAAGAATTTTCAGGAACACCCACAAAGTCTTGTTTTAACAAGTTCCATCGAGCCAATCTTACAAAAACTGCATCCTGATGGGCGTTACTGTATTGGACAGGATAGTGGTATTTATTGGACTTTGACCGAGCCACCTGAAAAGGGTGCAGAAGCTCCAGACTGGTTTTATGTGCCGAATGTCCCTCCACTTCTGAACGGAGAGTATCGCCGTTCCTATGTAATGTGGAAAGAGGCAGTTATTCCGCTGATTGCGATTGAGTTCGTCTCTGGCAATGGAGCTGAAGAAAGAGATGCTTCACCTCCTCCAGATAATGATGAGATTGACGTAAATACAGGGAAGAAAAAGAAAGCTGGGAAGTTCTGGGTTTACGAACAAGCAATTTGCATCCCTTTTTATGCGATTTACGAGGTGAGGAAAGCTTCTGTTGAGGTTTATCATCTAGTTGATGGACGGTATGAGAAGTTGCAGCCTAACGAACGCGGTCATTATCCGATCGCTCCGATGGGTGTTGAGCTTGGTATCTTGCCTGGCAAGGAACAACCTCCTGTGCCTTGGTTGCGTTTCTGGGATGTAGACGGGAATTTGCTTTTGACAGGCGATGAAAGAGCTGTTTTTGAGATGAAAGCTCGGTTACAAGCTGAGTTGGCTCAACAGCAGGCTGAGGCGATCGCTATCCAAGCCGAATTAGCCCAAAAGCAGGCCGAACAGGCACAGCAACAAGCCGAAGCGATCGCGGCTCAAGAACGTCTTGCCAAACAACAGGCAGAAGCGGCGGGACGCGTCCTGCAAGGAATCGCCGATCGAGCCAATCTAGAAAAACAACAAGCAGAACAAAAAGCCCAACGGCTTGCTGAAATGCTCAAAGCGATGGGGATCGACACCGATCGAATCTAAGCTAAAGAAATCGCACGTACAGCTAACAGCTAAATTCTCTCTAAATTCTATCGTTGCTACAGGGTATTCTATGTCGTCATTTGTTGGTCTCCATGTTCACAGTGAATACAGCTTATTAGATGGGGCGAGTCAATTGCCTAACCTGATCGATCAAGCCGTGGCTTTGGGCATGGAAGCGATCGCGTTAACCGATCATGGAGTGATGTATGGGGCGATCGAACTGATCAAAACTTGCCGAAATAAAGGCATCAAACCGATTATTGGGAATGAGATGTACCTGCTGAATGGGGACTATACCAAGCAGGAGAAAAAGCGTAAATATCACCAAGTCGTACTTGCCAAAAACACGATTGGTTATAAGAATCTAGTGAAGTTGACTTCGATTTCGCATCTCAAAGGATTTCAAGGCAAGGGTATCTTTGCGCGTCCCTGCATCAATAAAGATGTTTTAGCCCAGTATAAAGAAGGCTTAATCGTCACCTCAGGATGTTTGGCGGGAGAAGTGCCACAGGCGATTTTGCAAGGACATCCTGACATCGCTAGAGAAGTTGCCACTTGGTATAAAGAGCAATTTGGTGAAGATTATTATTTGGAAATTCAAGATCACGGCTATCCCGAAGATCGGGTCGTGAATGTGGAAATTGTCAAGATCGGTCGCGAACTTGGGATTAAAGTCGTTGCCACCAATGATTCGCACTTTGTCTCTTGTCATGACGTGGATGCCCACGATGCGCTCCTTTGCATTCAGACAGGTAAGTTGATCGAAGATGAGAAGCGTTTGCGCTATAGCGGCACGGAATATCTCAAGTCTGCGGATGAGATGAAGATGTTGTTTCGCGATCATCTAGAGGATGATGTGATTGCAGAAGCGATCGCCAATACCTTGGAAGTTGCAGCTAAGGTAAAATCCTACGATGTTATGAGCGAACCTCGTGCGGCGGAATATGAAGTCCCCCCAGGGCATACGGCGGAAACCTATCTCACGGAAGTGACATGGCAGGGGATTCTCAATCGCTTTCGCACCCAAAATCGCAACGACATTCCCCAAAGCTATCAAGATCGCCTGCATTACGAACTCCAGATCATGCAGCAGATGGGCTTTTCTACCTACTTCCTAGTTGTGTGGGACTTCATTAAATATGCCAGAGACAAGAATATTCCCGTTGGGCCTGGAAGAGGTTCCGCTGCAGGTTCGCTCGTCGCCTATGCTTTAGGCATCACCAATATCGATCCGATCCATCACGGCTTGCTGTTTGAGCGATTTTTAAATCCCGAACGTAAGTCCATGCCTGATATTGACACCGATTTCTGTATCGATCATCGCGGCGAAATGATTGAATACGTTACCAAGAAGTATGGGGAAGAGCGCGTCGCCCAGATTGTTACGTTCAACCGACTCACTTCCAAAGCGGTGCTCAAAGATGTGGGCAGAGTGCTGAATGTTCCCTATCGCGAAGCCGATGACATGGCAAAAATGATTCCTGTGTCTAGAGGCAAGCCCACGAAACTCAAGGTGATGATTTCCGATGAGACCCCTGCCCCTGATTTTAAGGAGAGGTACGACAAAGACCCCAAGGTGTTTGAGTGGCTAGACATGGCAATGCGGATCGAAGGTGTGAACAAAAGCTCGGGCGTGCATGCGGCGGGTGTGGTAATTTCGCCTATGCCTCTCGATGAGATCGTTCCCCTGCAAAGGAACAATGATGGAGCCGTGATTACCCAATACCCCATGGAGGATTTGGAGTCCTTGGGGCTGCTAAAAATGGACTTTTTGGGACTGCGGAACCTTACCACGATTCAACATACGGTCGATTGGATCAATCAAACCAAAGACCCTAGCTTTAATGTCAATAAAATGATTCCCGATGAGAATACGGAGGCCAATGCTAAAACCTATGCCGTATTGGCGAAAGGAGACTTAGAGGGTGTCTTTCAGCTTGAATCTTCGGGCATGAAGCAAATTGTGAAAGATTTAAAACCTTCCAATATTGATGATATCTCTTCGATTCTAGCGCTCTATCGTCCGGGCCCACTGGATGCTGGTCTGATTCCTAAGTTTATCAACCGCAAGCACGGTCGAGAACAGATGGAATACGCACATCCCGATCTAGAGCCGATTTTACAAGAAACCTATTCCATTCTTGTATTCCAAGAGCAAATCATGAAGATTGCTCAAGATTTGGCTGGATATACCTTAGGGGAAGCCGATCTCCTTAGAAGAGCGATGGGAAAGAAGAAGCCAGCGGAAATGGAAAAGCAAAGAGAGAAGTTTCTCGATGGTGCGGCTAGAAATGGGATTAAGCCTAAGGTTGCCACGGACTTATTCGAGCAGATGATTCTCTTTGCGGAATATTGCCTCAGCTATGATACGCCCGTCTTGACTGTGGAATATGGATGGATGCCGATTGGCAAAATCGTGGAAGAAGCGATCGCTTGCCAAGTCTATAGCGTTGACCCCAACGGCATTGTCTACACCCAAGCGATCGCCCAGTGGCACGATCGCGGACAGCAAGAGATATTTGAATACACTCTAGAAGATGGCTCCATCATCAAAGCCACCAGGGATCACAAGTTTATGACTACAGAGGGAGAGATGCTGGCGATCGATGAGATTTTTGAACGAGGATTAGAACTTCAGCAAGTTAATCCTTTGTGATGCGATCGCTGGGTCAATCAGGAATTCTTGGCTTCTTACGCTAATGGGCACCTCTATTAATTGGCTTATTCTCAATAAAAAGAACCTGAAAGCCTTGATGCTTCGTCTGTATTCTCAATTATTTTGAATTTTTAGAGGTGCCCTAATGTAGTGTTAGATTTATACATGTAGTGTTAATGTGTCTTGGCAAAGATGAAAACCTATAGCTTTAATCAAATCCTTGAATTAGTAGAAGAAATGTCTGATGACGAAAAGTTTACTCTACTTGATTTGGTTGGACATCGGCTGCGCGAAAAGCGGAGAGATGAAATCGCTCTAAATATTGCTCGATCGAATGAAGAGTATACTCAGGGGCAAGTATTCCGAGGCACATTAGCTGAAGTGATGGCAGAATTAAGACGATGAGAACTCTTGTATTCACCTCTTCGTTCAAACGAGCCTTCAAGTCGTTGATTCGCCGAGAACCTGAGATGGAAGGCAAAATAGTTGAACGATTAGAAATCTTGGTTGTCGATCCATTTCATCCTTCGCTTAAAACCCATAAGCTAAAAGGAAAATTATCTGGTGCATGGGCTTGTAGCATAGAGTATGACTGTCGAATAGTTTTCAATTTCAAGAAATCTTCAGATTCGGATGTAGAAGAAATACTGCTGATTGATATCGGCAGCCATGATGAAGTTTACTAAAAAGCCTTTATTAGCCTTCATTTATCAAAGCCACCAAGGATCGCAAATTCATGACTATCGAGGGAGAGATGGTAGTGATCGATGAAATTTTTGAGCGCAGATTGGAACTTCAGCAAGTTAATCCTTTGTGAGGCGATCGCAGCGATCGTTCCATTCAACCAGATCTAGCTTAATATCTAGTCTTCTCAAAATCTGCATTGACGATTCCTGCAATCATACAGATTTCTTCGTTCGTCCACCAAATCGACGAACGTGGCGAGAACCAACTCGAACAATCCAGATTTGAGCATTTGGATGACGGGCTTCAAGGCGATCGCAAGCAGCTATTTCACGCGCATCTAGTTCAAAATCTCCAGTTTCAAGATCGATTGCCACAATCTTCCCGTGATTATCTGCCTCGACTTGTGGGCGGATTTGAGTTTGGTAAATGAGATCGCCACGTTGGGCAAATTCTTCTTTGCTATAGCGAGGTTGCAGAACTGCCATAGTTGTGACTCCTTTCCGATTTTTAAATCCTTAAGGTGATTATAGCCCAATCAGAATAGCGATCGCTTGCCAAGTCTATAGCGTTGACCCTAACGGCATTGTCTACACCCAAGCGATCGCCCAGTGGCACGATCGCGGACAGCAAGAGGTCTTTGAATACACCCTAGAAGATGGTTCGATCATCAAAGCCACCAAGGATCACAAGTTTATGCCCACAGAAGGAGAGATGCTGGCGATCGATCAAATTTTTGAACGAGGATTAGAACTTCAGCAAGTTAATCCTTTGTGATGCGATCGGCGATCGTTCCATCAAACCTAGCTTAATATCTGGTCTTTAATTGATAACGGGTTTTGCATCAACAGACGGCGAAGCAGAATAAGTGAAGTGTGAGGATAGCGTTTCGCACCGTTCTGCCTGCATGCAGTAGTTAGACATGTATAGTAAAGCCATCTGAAGCATATAGCTATTTAACGCCAGTCTCCATCGGAGGCAAGCCTGCGGGAAGTATGAAAGAAACAAAGGTTATGAATTTATTAGGTTTCAGCATTCACGCAAAAGTTTGTTTCTTAGAAGTACCATAATTTTTCTATTACTTTTTTTGCGATTATTCCCCCACTTCCAGCGACAAAAGCTACGGCACCACTTAAACTTAGCAACAAAATCAGAAATGAACTGAACAAAAACTAGAAACCGTTGGCAGAGTCTGATGCCCTCAATCTAAAGTACAGGAAGAAAGATCTGTAAATTATTCTTTAACAAGATCTACGAGTTCTGGACGACGATGAAGTCGTTCCCAGACCCATGGCTGAATGTTGCAATCAAACATCGTCGATCCAGGATGCCCGATATTTGATGCCCAATATAAAATATTCTTTGCGACTAGACCACCCACTACTCCATCCTGCATACGTTGGGGAAGCGTTGTCGTATTCTTTCGTATATACTCCACAAGAATCTGCTTCTCTGGAGGGCTCAGAACAGATAATTCTTTTCTGTATTGACGAACGTTCCAATTCTTAATTAGAGCTGGCGTTATTAGTTTTATTCCGTTTACAATAATCATACTTAGGAGTATTGAGATGCTTAGAAGGAATGTACCTCCAATCCAACTCCGATTATTGGCAAGTAAATCCACGATTCCGAGGGATTCTAATATTGAAATTGGAGCAAATAGAGAAATACCTGAAGCAATAGTAATACCAAGAATTACGTATGGAGATGCTTGTAGCACCGACGGCAATATTTTTTCAATATTGGACATAGAGAGCATACATAATGGCCTAGTTGGGCTAAAAAGCAGTGTTTTATGTCTAAACTAATGTGATATACGGAAACTTTCCGTATATCTACCCGATACACGCTAATTATACCGAAACTTTTGGGATAACACCACCAATATAGTGAAATACCAGCAATTCTCATTTTGACTTGTAGTTCGCTAGCTTGGGTGAAATTAAGCCAAAATTTCCATAATGAGAATTGTTAGTGAAATACTCGGCAAGTTTCTGGGTAACAAACTGTTTTAGTAATTGCTCAACCTAGGTAAATTGACAAAAGCAGCAAAGCTGATAAAGTA